>URIN01000184.1 GCA_900547915.1 uncultured Clostridium sp.
CCTTTACCTTTCTGCCCAAAGTTTCGCTGAGTGATAGTTCCACTTCGTCATAAAAGCTGTCTCTCCTGCGTGTTCTGCGGCGGCGCGGCTCGTCTGTTTCCTTTATCTTTGCAAGGCGCTCAACATCACGCACCGTCATTTTATTTGAAACAATGTTCTTTGCCGCTTCAAGCATCATAGCGTCATTGTCAAAAGCAAGCAGCGCTCTTGCGTGACCAGCTGAAATATCGCCGTTTTTAGTCATATCACGCACTTCCTGCGGAAGTCTTAAAAGGCGCAGGCTGTTCGCTATTGCCGGACGTGATTTTCCTACGCTCACGGCTACTTCTTCCTGCGTATATCCACACTTATCTATAAGAGCCTGAAGACCTTCCGCCTCTTCAATGGGATTAAGATCCTCTCTCTGCAGGTTTTCGATAATGGCTATCTCCATTGTTTCGGTATCTGTAAGTTCCTTTATTACAACAGGAACTTTGTTCAGCCCTGCAATGCGGCACGCACGCCATCTGCGCTCTCCCGCAACAAGCTGATAACCGCCGGACGGTATAGGACGTACCAAAAGCGGCTGCAGCACACCGTGCTGTTTTATGCTCTGGGCAAGCTCCTCAAGCGCAGCCTCATCAAAAGTCTTTCTCGGCTGGTCTCTGTTGGGAATTATCTCATTTATAGGAAGCTCGTTTTCCGTAAGCATTTCGTCTGTTGAGTTTTCAAGCATAAGCGCGCCCAGACCTTTTCCGAGTCCGCTCATTTTCTTTGCCATAATACCCCTCCTTTATATATAAGTATATCACTTTGCCCTTAAAATTTATTGCTGTTTTATTATTTCATCTGCAAGCCGTTTGTAAGCAAACGAAGCTTTGCAGTATTTTTCATAATATATTACCGGTTTTCCGTAGCTAGGCGCCTCAGCAAGTTTTACACTGCGCGGAATCATCGTTTTGTATGCCTTGTTAGGAAAATATTTGTTTACTTCATCTATTACCTGCTGATTTAGTTTAAGTCGGCTGTCATACATTGTGTAAACAACTCCCTCAAGCTCAATATGCTCATTATAGTGCTGTTTTACAGTTCGTACTGTGCTGAGCAGCTGACTAAGGCCCTCCAAAGCATAATATTCGCACTGCAGCGGCACTATTAATGTGTCTGACGCTGTAAGTGCATTAAGGCTGAGAAGCCCAAGGCTTGGCGGGCAGTCAATAATTATAAAGTCAAAATCTATACACAAAGGGGAGATCGCCTTTTTCAGGGCAAAAAATCTCTCCTCGCTTTCAGCAAGTTCAAGTTCCGCTCCTGCCAAGTTCATATTTGCAGGTAAAAGGAACAAATTCTTAAACCCGGTTTCAAGCATTATTCCTCTTGCCGGAACTTTGTTTATTAATATGTCGTATGTAGAATATTCAATATCGGCTTTGTCTATGCCGACACCGCTTGTGCTGTTTCCCTGAGGGTCAACATCCACCAGCAAAGTCTTTTTCCCTTTTGCTCCGAGAGAGGCGGCGAGATTTACACATGTGGTAGTTTTTCCAACTCCGCCTTTTTGATTGAATATTGCAATAGTTTTACCCATACTACAACGCCTTCCTGCGGGCATCGGTGCCCGAAATTACAGAATTATTATACTATAACGCTTGCGGTCAATCAATATTTAAAGGCAAAGTTTCACGTGAAACAGTGCAATTATTTTTTTAAAATTGTGTCTGTAAATAACCATGATACAATATGTTGATGTTTCACGTGAAACACTATAAAACAGCCACTAACTATAACTTATATAAAAATAGCATTAGGGCAAAAATATAAAGAAACATCCGCCTATATACAAGAAATATTAATATCTATATCATTTCATTTATTGCTAGCTAATATAAAATCATTCTAATTATCTTCTAAAGATATATATTATATTTGTGAGCCTATGCAGATAATCCCTGTGAGGAATAGCTGTTTTAAAAAACGATTATATTGTGTTATTAAATCAATTAATAATTACAATGAAATAAATAATCATTTAGAACAGGTAATACGTTTAAACTAATTTTTCTATAAACAATAAAACGACAAGACGTTTGTTTCGGAAATTAATGTATATATTCTATGTTCACATTCTATGGCAATCGTTTATGTTCATTATGCACTAAAAGCGCATGTTTTAAACAATTTGAACATAGTTTTCAACAAATATTGTATCAAAACAATGTTTAAATGAAATTCAATATATTGTGGACATGTTTCACGTGAAACACAAGGGCATTAAAATGGTATTTATGAGCAAAAGATAGCATATAATAAAAGCGTAAGCCAACGTAAATGAAGATAAGAAATATATAACATTACAATAACTAAAGAATAAAACAAAATAAAAGCAGAATGGCCCGCCGTTGCCGGCAGGCCATTCCACGTGATGAAAAGAGGAGAATATGTTAAAACGGTTTCCCGTTTTAAGCGGTGTTAGCATCTGCAGAAGTTTTATCATGGGAGTGCTTCTGCAGATTTTTCGGAATGCGGACGAGAAACTCTATATAATCGTCCGTTTCCGTCTTATTGGATTCAGCGGGGATACCCGCTTCTTTCATAGTATTTATTGCTTTATTAACAGTATTAACAAATATTCTAACGTCTTTAAATATTTTAACTATGTTATTCTTATGAGGTTTAACTTCTTTATTCGTAATGGAATTTATATATTCTTCCGTCTGCTGAACATTAAGCCCTTTTTCCTTTATCAGATTAAGGGTTGTCCACATCTGCTTTTCACTTTCAAGTCTGAGAAGAGCACGGGCGTGACGTTCGGATAAGCCTTCTTTTTCAATGAAGTAACGTACATCGGCAGGCAGCTTAAGAAGTCTGAGTTTATTTGACAGCGCGCTCTGACTTTTACCAAGGCGTTTTGCTATCTGCTCCTGCGTCATTCCAAAATGATTTTGCATTTGGCTTATTGCCTGTGCCTCTTCAAAAAAGCTGAGATCTGAACGCTGTATATTCTCAATTATGGAATATACGGCCGACTCCTCATAATCGCAGTCTACAATAAGGCAGGGTACAGTTGCAAGATTTGCAAGTATTGCCGCTCTTAGCCTTCGCTCGCCAGCAATTATCTCATAATAATCGCTGTTATTTATACGGCGTGCAAGCAGCGGCTGCAGGATACCGTTTTCCTTTATTGATTCGGCAAGGCTCAGCAATTCCTCGCTTTTAAATTGTTTTCGGGGCTGATACGGGTTAGGCAGCAGCTTTTCCGTTGCTATTCTTTGAACTTCCTCGGGCATTTGCCACACTCCTTATATCTCCTCGAAAAGAGCACTTATCTCTCTCTGATAAACACTATATCACAAACAGCAAAAAAATAAAAGGATTTCTCATCGGGGAAATCCTTTATTTTTCATCATTATTCTATATTTTAAAGCGGTTTTGAAGTAATTTTTTTAGTTCTTCTGGGGTATTTTGACGGAGTTTGCGATAATTTTTTTACCACAACAAGATTTCTCGTATCCCCATTTGGAAGTTTCAGATAAACTACCTGTTCAATTTTTCCGCCGAGAACTTTAACAGCGTTTTCTCCCAGTTCCGCTTCATCTTCAGCACCCTTCATAGCAATGAAAGTACCGCCTGCCTTAATGAGCGGCATTGCGTATTCCGCTAGTATATTGAGAGGGGCAACCGCTCGGCTTACGGCAAAATCAAACTGCTCTCTGTATTCGCTTTCATGCGCAACATCTTCAGCACGGGCATGAAGCGTTTGACCCACAAGTCCGCTTTGCTTTAAAACATCTTTTATAAAGCCAAGCTTTTTACCCACAGAATCAAGAAAAGTAACATCAAGATCAGGTCTTGCGATAAGCATCGGCAATCCTGGAAAGCCGGCGCCGCAACCAACGTCAACAACACTTGAGTTTTTAGGAAAATCAGCCGCTCTGAAAACACTGAGAGAATCTGCAAAATGCTTAACGGCAATTTCGTCAGGGTCGGTTATTGC
>URIN01000185.1 GCA_900547915.1 uncultured Clostridium sp.
TACACAAGGCTATTCGTCGGCAGCGTCAGATGTGTATAAGAGACAGATCCAGGAGATGTTTATATGGCGGAATGCAGTCATGACTGCTCTTCCTGCTCGCAGAACTGCGGCGAAAGGAAAGAGCCGAAAAGCTTTTTAAAGCCGATGAATAAATATTCCAATATCAAAAAAGTTATAGGCGTAGTAAGCGGCAAAGGCGGCGTTGGCAAAAGCCTTGTTACCTGTCTGCTTGCTTCCGCATGCGCAAAAGCCGGGCTCAAGGTTGGCGTTCTTGACGCTGATATTACAGGTCCGTCCGTGCCGAAATCTTTCGGCGTTTCAAAAAGAGCTATGCAGGACAGTGAGTGCCTGCTGCCTAACGTTACTGAAAGCGGCATAAAAGTAATGAGCATAAACATGCTGCTTGATAAAGAGGATTCGCCCGTTGTATGGCGAGGTCCTGTAATAAGCGGAGTTGTTGAGCAATTCTGGAGTGACGTTCGCTGGGGCGAGCTTGATTATCTTTTTGTTGATATGCCTCCGGGAACGGGAGATGTTGCGCTTACCGTTTTTCAGAGTCTTCCGGTTGACGGTATCGTTATAGTTTCCACACCTCAGGAACTTGTAAAGATGATAGTGGGCAAAGCCGTTAATATGGCTAAAATAATGAACGTGCCTACACTTGGGCTTGTTGAGAATATGAGTTATTTTATCTGCCCCGACTGTGGCAAAAAGCACTATATTTTCGGCAAATCAAAAATTGATGAAACGGCTGCGGAGCTCGGTCTTCCCGTACTTGCAAAGCTGCCAATTGACCCTGAGATAAACCGCCTTGTTGACGAAGGCAGAGTTGAGGAAATAGAACTCAGCGAGCTTGACGAATTTGTAAGCGCACTTGAGGGAAAATAAGTTTTAAACCAAGCCGCGCGAAAAGTGCGGCTTATTTGAATTACAATAATAAAACCAATTTAGAAAGGGTGTTTTAAGTGGCGAAAAGAGAAGACTATATTTCCTGGGATGAGTATTTTATGGGCGTTGCGCTGCTTTCCGCAATGCGCAGCAAAGACCCAAACACGCAGGTTGGAGCCTGTATTGTTAATGACGACAACAGAATAGTAAGCGTTGGATACAACGGTTTTCCGCGCGGCTGTTCGGATGAAGTTTTTCCGTGGGAGCGCAAGGCAGACAATCAAAACGACACCAAATACCCCTTTGTTTGCCACGCCGAACTTAACGCAATTCTAAATTCAAACGGAATAGGCGTAAAAGGCTCAAGAATATATGTTGCGCTTTTCCCCTGTAACGAATGTGCAAAAGCTATCATTCAGGCAGGAATAAAAGAAATAATTTACATAAGCGATAAATATGCCGATACTGACAACAACCGTGCAAGCAGAAGAATGCTTGAAGCCGCGGGAGTAAAACTTACAAAATTTGAAAGCAACAAGAAAATTGAAATAGATTTTGAAGCGGAGAAAATTTAAATTGGAAATAGATATTTACGATTTTGACAAAACTCTTGTGCCGTTCGACAGCGGTTCACTTTTCATAGGATACTGCGTATTGCATTATCCATGGATAATTATAATGATTCCGGCAATACTTATTGCGCTGCTGCTTACGGTTTTTAAAATAATCTCTTTTACATCATTTAAAAAAATGTGTTTTCTCTTTACCCCGATGATTCCGCTTGAAAAGGCGGTAAACGGGTTCTGGAACAGGCACGAAAAGCAGCTTTTTTCGTGGTTTTTCGAAAGGGAGCGCACAGCTGTTGTTATTAGTGCGTCACCTGACTTTCTGCTTGATGAGATTGCTAGAAGAGCCGGATTTGATTATCTTATCTGCACACGTCACAGCGAAAAAACAGGAGCAATAGTAGGTGAAAACTGCCGCGGAGAGGAAAAAGTTCGCCGTCTTTATGAAAAATTCAACAAAGACGATATTAAAGTTATTGATGTCTATTCCGATTCTTACAGGCACGACCGTCCCATATTTTCTCTTGCAACAAGAAACTGTTATCATATAGAGGGCGGTAAACGAGTTAAGTTTTCATTTTCAGAAAAGTATAAGGACTGATAATGATGAAAGAAAAAAGAGGAGCAATCGCAGGGATTACCGTTCTTGCTGTGGTTTTGGCTGTTCTTGTTGCCGTAGGAGGAATATACTATAATAAAGTATATAAACCTACTGTTGAAATGGCGGCACAGGAAACAACATCATACAAAGCAGGCGGCAACGGGCCTCAGAAAAGCGGCAAGCGCACTCTTGTGGCAGAAAATGATAATGTTTCCGTATATAAAGACGGTGATTTTGTAATCATAGCAATCGGAAAAACTGAGGCAGAGTTTTCCGATTGGAACGAAAATTTCGGCAGTTATGACACAGAAGTTTATTATGCTGATTTTGATGATAACGGCAAAAAAGACATAGTCATTCTTGATGTCGAAGGTGAAGGAGATATACCGTCAAAAAGAATGTACGGTTTATATGTTCTGACCAATAATGACGGAAATTCAGAAAATCCGTATAATGTTCACTACACAAACTCAAGCATTTGGCTCTCAAATTTCACCAGTATTGTTACCTGCTCTCTTAATCAGCCAAAAGCTTATCCCGAAACAGTTCAGTTTGTAATGGATTACAACGGCACTAATGTTCCGTTCGACTCAGACACAGGGCTTGCTATGCCCGGTTACCGTGCGTGGTACACAAAAACTCCTCAGACTGAGAAAGGCAAAAACGCAACTCTGAAATCCATAAGGCTCAGCAACGCATATATTGATTTTGACGAAAAAAACAACGATGCCAAAGCTCAGATATATGTATACGCCGTTTATTCCGACTCATCGGAACAGAATGTGGGAATAATAACTTCGGGCATAGATATATACGACGGAGAACTTAATATAAAAGAAGAAAGCGTTGCATACACGCCTAATAAAGACATTGCCGTATCCGCACCAAAAGGATAAAAGGTATATATTGAAAATCTTAATTTTTTATAAAATGGGCATCATAATAAAGCATAATTATTGATGTTTTAAAATTCCTGTGGTATAATTCGCATATTATCAGTAAAGGAGCGGTGCAAATGAGCGTTATAATAACGGCGGATTCCACGTGTGATCTTCCGAAAGACATAATTAACTCAAGAGAAATCAAGATAACACCGCTTTCAATACTTCTTGGTAACGATTCGTTTCTTGACGGTGAAGAAATTACAAGGGACGATATTTATACCCACGTTTCAAAAACAGGCGAAATGCCAAAAACGGCAGCAGTCCCGCCGGCTTCATATTACGATATCTTTTCAGAAGCGACAAAAAACGGCGACAGCGTTGTTCACATCAGCCTTTCAAGTGCTATTTCTTCAAGCTGTCAAAATGCCGTTACTGCGGCTCAGGATTTTAGCAATGTATACGTTGTAGATTCAAAAAATCTCTGCGGCGGAATGGGTCTGCTTGTTCTTAAAGCCTGTGACCTGAGGGACAAAGGCTTTGACGCAAAAAAAATCGCAAACCGAATTCAGTCGCTTGTAACAAAAGTTCATTCTACTTTTGTTCTTGATAACCTTGTATATCTTTACAAAGGCGGGCGTTGCAGCGCAGTTGCAAAATTCGGTGCAAATGTGCTTGGAATTAAACCCGTAATCGGTGTTGACAATCAAACAGGCACAATGGATGTGGTCAAAAAATACCGCGGTAAAATGGATAATGTTTACAGGCAATATGTTAATGACACTTTCAATGACGCCCAAAAAATGGACACAGATCGTATTATAATTGCCAACTCGGGCAGCGTTGCAAGTGAGATAACTGCATTTGCAAAAGGTGTTGCTAGCGGAAAAGCCGATTTTGGCGAAATAATAACAGCAGATGCCGGCTGCACCATATCATCACACTGCGGTCCGAAAACATTTGCTGTATTCTACATCTGTCTCTTATACACATCTCCGAGCCCACGAGACGGACTCCTAT
>URIN01000186.1 GCA_900547915.1 uncultured Clostridium sp.
TCTACACAAGGCTATTCGTCGGCAGCGTCAGATGTGTATAAGAGACAGTCGTTCATCTTCTGCAATCTGTTCCAAAAGTGTATTATTGTTTTCAATATGTATTCTGCCTATTTGCATTATCATATTTTGATAAACGATATCAAGATTTAAGCCTTGAATTGACAAAGAAATATCGCTCTCACTCTGCCATTCTGTCATAAACAGCTTTTTATAAAATATGGCAAGCCTTGCCTTTGATTCATAAACAAGGACAAGAACAAGCTTTTGGTCAATGAGTTTTGAGATCATTGTAATGTTTTTTTCATCAAAATCCTGTTTCTTAAGCAAGACACGAATAGCAAATATTGATGAAACATTTTCACCCGGTGCTACTGAAACCGTTGCAGGAGAAATTTCCGCAGAGATTTCTAAACGACTTACATCTGCATCAAATTTTGCTTTATCAGCAGCACTGAGATTAAATTTTTTATATACTGCTGTTTTAGGAAGCTGCTTATTTACTAAAGTGCGCTCAGGTAAATTGTACATTATTTTCCTCTTATCTTACAATCAAAAAGCTAATTAATTCAAAGTCATCAATTCCGCTGATTTTGGAATCCTTAAAACTCATTTGAGAGCCTGAAAGAAACATATCAATATCGCTTTCATCTTTCACATTAATAATTGATTTAATAGCCTGCTCCAAAAGTAAAGATATCTGTCTCATATCTTTACCGTCTTTTGTTTCTTTATTGTAAGGCACATAAACCTCAGGGATGGGTTTGTTTTTTCCTTTACACAAAAGGCGCATTTTATCGAGCAAATCTTTTGGGGAAAGATGATCGCAAACCACTTCACCTTCATTTGAAATATAAACTGAGTAAAACGGATGCAGTCTGTTCTGATTTCCGATATTAATACTGTCTGTTCTGTTTTTCAAAACGAAGATAACACCTTTAGGCGCATCACCAGTTGCTTTTGTAACTGCATTCAATCCAAGAGGAGACTTCTCAAGCTCCGGATGAGTTTTAATATAATCAAGCAAGTCAAGGCGAAATTCATTCAGTCCGAGGTCCATAATCGAGATGCCGTTTGACATATCTTCAATATCCACAACTTCATCACGAAGGCGTGTAAGCTGAGCTTTGCGGTATTCAAGATCTGTTTTTTCGTCATCACTTAGAATATTGTCGTCTCCCGTAGCAGTCATATCGACAATTTTCATTCTCGTTTCTACTTTAGCTTTCAGTTCGATATATCTGTCCAAAGTAACATCTGGCCAAAAATTTACAAGCTGAATACATTTGTTTTTGCTTCCAATACGGTCAATTCGTCCAAACCGCTGAATAATTCTGACAGGATTCCAATGTATATCATAATTAATAAGATAGTCACAATCCTGAAGATTTTGACCTTCTGAGATACAATCTGTTGCAATAAGAATATCAATATTTGTATCATCGTTAGGCAGCAACAATTCTTTGTCTTTTGATATAGGTGAAAAGCAGGTAAGAATTGTATTCAAATCAGCTTTTTTAAGTTTTGCTGTAGTTTTGCCTTCAACATTTCCTGTAATCATTGCAGTATCTAGATCAAATTTATCTTTTACATAAGTGCTCAAATTACAGTATAGATATTCAGCTGTATCTGCAAAGGCAGTGAAAATAATTATTTTCTTATTACCTTCATTTATTGGGTTTTCAATTTTATGACTAACTGTTTCAAATAATTTTTGTAATTTAGAATCGTGTTCAGGGGTTATATCTGAAACCATATATGTAAGTAATTCTAAAATTTCAAAATCTTTTTCAAGGCTTGATTTCCACGATGCATAATCCATATCGGCTAAATTGATTTTTATTTTTCTGCCGAATGTAAAAAGCTCATCGTCATTTTGATCATCGCTGTCAAACTCGTCAATATTATCTGTAATGTCAACTAATTCAATATTTCCCGCTTTTTGCTGCTCAAAATTATTAATTGTTTCAATAGTAGAAGATATAAGGTCTTTTATTCTATTAAGTGTTAAGCTAAAAGAGTAGACAGAGCTTTCCATTCGTTTCATCAAATTAATTGCCGTCAGTCTTCTTATGCCTTGCTCACGATTTGCTTGAGTAAAGCCTATATTTACTTTGTTGTCTTGATACAGTTCAGCATATTTTTCAATCTTACTTGCCTGAATGAAATGTGATGGTGTATAAATAGACAAGTTAAGTTGCATAAGCTGTTCAAAAATCTCATTATAATTTATTGCCTTTGGCAAATCAGTTAATTTAGGGCTTATAGCTATTGGCTTTAATCTTGTTGGGAAAGAGCCTATTTCTGAAGTATCGTAATACTTCTCAATATGTTTTCTTGATCTGGCTATTGTTACTGAATCAAGAACTTCAAAGAAATCATTATCTAGCATCTTTAAAAGATTTGAAGTAGTTCTTTCCTCTGGTTCCCATTTACTCCAAGTATTGAAAGCTTTTTGAGCATTTCTAAAAATGTCATCAATAGAGCGTTTTGTATTTAGTTTTTCATTAATTTGGGAGGCATCTCCCTCGTAGGCAAGCTGAAGTTGATTTTTTAAATCAATAAATTTGTTATTTACAGGAGTTGCAGAAAGCATAAGAACTTTAGTCTTTACTCCTGAGCGAATAACTTTATTAAGCAATCTGAGATAACGGTTTTCTTTTTCGTTATCTTCATCTCCGCTTATTTTACCACCATTTCGGAAATTGTGGGATTCATCAATAACAACTAAGTCATAGTTATCCCAACGAAGCCGGCTAAGATCTGTACCGTTCGATTCACCACTATCCCTGCTTAAATCAGTATGATATAAAACTTTATAGTTAAGTCTATCAGATGCAAGTGGATTATTAAGATAATTATCTCTGTATGTGTTCCAGTTGTTTCCCAGTTTCTTTGGGCAAAGCACTAGAACAGATTTATTTCTTGATTCGTAATATTTTATTACTGCAAGTGAAGTAAAAGTTTTACCTAATCCTACACTGTCAGCCAGAATACACCCATTATATTTTTCAAGTTTGTTTATAATTGCAATTACGGCATCTTTTTGAAAATTATAAAGCATATTCCATACTTTACTTTGCTTAAAACCTGTTGCTTCATTTGGCAATTCATCTTCAGACACATCTTCAAGGAATTCATTAAAAATGTTATATAAAGTCAGAAAATAAATAAATTCTGGTGAGTTTTCTTTGTATGCAGTTACAATATTGTTTAATACTTCATCAGTTACATCTTGAAGCTTAGAATTGTCATTCCAAAGTTCGTTAAAAATATTAAGATATTCTTTGCTATACGGCATATCTGTTTTTTGAACCATATAATAAGCGTTATTTCCTCGCTCACAGCCTAAACCAACAGTTGAAAATTCTGTAACTGGGGAGTAGCTTTTGTCATCTAACAAAATAAAGCCCATCATGTCTTCGTCAGTATTGTTAGATCTAAATTTAACTTTGTTTTTAATCCATTCAGCGCATTCTCTAGCGATGGCTTTTTGGGAAAGTTCATTTCTAAGCTTTACTTCAAATTCAGTGCCATAAACATTTTTCTCTCTTTGCAGTCTGGGAATATAGTATTCTCTTTTTTCTTTAGGGGTTTTTTCGGAAATGAATGTCGGAGAAGTAAATATAAAACGAAGCTCATCAATATTTTCTAATTCGCTTTTTAATTCCTGATAAGCATAAATAGAAAAGCAAGCCGCCGCAATCGACAACTTACTTCCTTTTTTGATTTCAGTTTTCAAATCATCTTTCAGAGTCTGTGTTCTATTATCAATTAGCTTCATATTAATAATTCCTTTATGACAGTTACATAATTTAGGGTATTATTATATCAATTTATTATATCATATAAATAGTATTGTATCAATTATAAAAACGACATGATCCTCTATTTTGTACTGTAAATTTACAGTATCTGTCTCTTATACACATCTCCGAGCCCACGAGACGG
>URIN01000187.1 GCA_900547915.1 uncultured Clostridium sp.
CTCGGAGATGTGTATAAGAGACAGTCATTATACAGATCTCTTTCGCTGTTTGCTTTTTGTTCTTCCGGCATTACCGGAATGAAGAAAACAGAACTGTACTCAGACAGATGTTCAGAAGAATTTGGGTTATATACATCGGGAGACTGATAGTTGTTGCCATACTGCTGATAAGGCGCAGTGTTGTTCGTATTCTGAGACTGGTAGTTATTACCATACTGTTGCTGATAAGGAGCACTCTGCATTGGCTGCTGATAAGGCTGTGCCTGCTGAGGAGGCTGATTGTAACCATATTGCTGATAAGGTGCGCCCTGCATCGGCTGCTGGTAAGGCTGACCCTGCTGCTGATAATTACCGCCCTGCTGATTTTGATAACCGTTTGCCGTTGCGTACATTTTGCTCATACGCTGAGCTTCAGACAGAAAATCATCTTCCGTAACAGCACCTGTTGCAAGTGCGCGTCTCTTGAAGTTTTCGTAATAGAGTGCCTGTGTTGTGTATATGTACGGATAAACATATATTATCGGGAAAAGGAATATGCAAAGCATATACCACGGTATAAAACTGAGGTCAAGCACAAAAAGCTCTGTGCGGTGTCCTTTTACTATCTTTTTGCTAAGCATTATTGCCTGCCACGGCGAAAGCTCGGGATATTCGCTCATCAATTCGTTTACGAAATATGAACTGTAAAGGAATATTATTCCCGGCACAAATAACAAAATGGATAGTGCGCAGTATATAATCATTCTAAGCAGAAATACAGCAATCTTTTTCAGATATGTAACTTTGAATGCATTTCTGAAGATAGATTTGAGTCCGCTAACAAATTCATAATCTTTGCCGTTAACAAGTTCAACAAAATAGTAGGAGAGAGCTACGGAAAGCGGAGCAAGTAATATTACATAAATATAATTCAAAGAACCTGTTATTTTCATTGCGGGAGTGAAATCGGGTTCGCTTTGATTTGGCTGTGCGCTTTCAGCAGTAACAGGCGCCGCATCCTGAGAACCGGAAGCAGCTGTGCCGAAGTTGTTGAAATCATCGGCATACTGGCTGTTGCTGTCAGAACTGCCGAAATTGTTGAAATCATCGGCATACTGACTGTTGCTGTCCGTACCGAAATTATCGTTGAAATAATCCTCATAATCCCCGTAGTTGTCGTCTGAAAAATCCTCATAGTAATTAGTTAAATTATCTATGTCATTTATATAGACGCCCAAATAAACAGACTGACCCAAGGATAGGATGAGAGTTATTATAAATGAAACGGCAAACAGCTTTAAAGTTCGGTGTTTGATAATCTGTTTTGCTTGTTGTTTTATAAGACTTCTGTCAAGCCACATAAAATCACATCAACTTTCTGTATGTGTTAAAATTCAATCTTTTCTTCAATATATTTTTCGAGTTCGGCAATCGGGATTCTAACCTGCTGCATAGTATCTCTGTCACGAACGGTTACACAGCCGTCTTCAATGGAATCAAAGTCATAGGTAACACAAAGCGGTGTGCCGATCTCATCCTGTCTGCGGTAACGCTTGCCGATAGAGCCTGCGTCATCATAGTCAACGCTGAACTTCTTTGAAAGTTTTTCAAATACTTCGCCTGCCTGCTCGCTGAGCTTCTTGGAAAGCGGCAGAACAGCGCACTTGAACGGAGCAAGAGCGGGATGAAAACGCATAACAACACGTTTATCGTTCTTTGCCTCGTCAACGATTTCCTCGTCATAAGCTTCTGTGAGCACAGCAAGGAAAAGTCTTTCAACGCCGAGTGACGGCTCAATAACATAAGGAACATACTTTTCGTTTGTTTCCTGGTCAAAATATTCAAGGTTTTTGCCGCTCGTCTTGATATGCTGGGTAAGGTCATAATCGGTTCTGTCAGCAATGCCCCAAAGTTCGCCCCAGCCAAACGGGAAGAGATATTCAAAGTCTGTTGTTGCCTTTGAATAGAATGAAAGCTCTTCTTTCTCGTGGTCACGAAGACGAAGGTTGTCTTTGCTGATGTTAAGAGAATAAAGGAAGTCACGGCAGAATGAACGCCAGTAATCAAACCACTCAAGGTCTGTGCCGGGTTTGCAGAAGAATTCAAGTTCCATCTGCTCAAATTCTCTTACTCTGAATATAAATTTACCGGGTGTTATCTCGTTTCTGAAAGATTTGCCAACCTGAGCAACGCCGAAAGGAACTTTCTTTCTTGTTGTTCTCTGAATGTTAGCAAAGTTTACGAAAATGCCCTGAGCAGTTTCGGGGCGGAGATAAATTTCATCTTTTGTATCCTCAGTTACACCCTGGAATGTTTTGAACATAAGATTAAACTGGCGAATATCAGTGAAATTGTGAGCGCCGCAGTTCGGGCAGGGAATGTTGTGCTCTTTGATATAAGCGCTCATTTCCTCGTTGCTCCAGCCTGCAACGTTTGTGCCGTCAAAATTCTCAATAAGGTCATCTGCTCTGTGGCGGGTCTTACATTCACAGCAGTCCATAAGCGGGTCTGAAAATCCGCCCAGGTGGCCGCTGGCTACCCAAGTCTGAGGGTTCATAAGAATAGCGGAGTCAAGACCTACATTGTACTTGTTTTCCTGAATGAACTTTTTGCGCCACGCGTTTTTTATATTGTTTTTAAGCTCCACGCCGAGAGGGCCGAAATCCCAAGTGTTTGCAAGGCCGCCGTAAATTTCGGAGCCGGGATATACAAAACCTCTGCCTTTGCAGAGTGCAACAAGTGCGTCAAGCGATTTTTCCGTATTTTTCATTAATCTGTTCTCCTTGGTAATATAGTAATACATTATTATAATATCATACACAAATTGAATATACAATAAAATTTTTCCTTATTTTGCCCCATTTTTGAGCTATAAAGTCTTATTTGTATGCTCCGTTGCCAAAAATGCGCCTCAGCTGTATAATATATAATTGAAAGGGGGCGTCATTATGGCAGAGCGAATTATTTTTCATATTGATGTAAACAGCGCGTTTCTTTCATGGACCGCGGCAAAAATGGTTCGTGACGGCAGACCAGATATACGCCTTGTGCCGTCCGTTATAAGCGGCAGCCCCGATAAGCGCACCAGTGTTGTGCTTGCAAAATCAGTGCCTGCCAAAAAATACGGCATAAAAACGGGAGAGCCAGTTTCCGCCGCACTAAGAAAATGCCCGTCTCTTGTTACGGCGCCGCCTGATTTTAAATTGTATTCGGAATGTTCGGCAAAATTTATGGATATTTGCCGCGCCTATACGCCGTGCCTTGAAAAATTTTCAATAGACGAGTGCTTTCTTGATATGAGCGGCACGGAAAACATCTATCCCGATATAGCTACTGTGGCTTATGAGATAAAGGATAAAATAAAAAACGAACTCGGCTTTACCGTGAATGTGGGTATAGGCTCAAACAAACTGCTTGCAAAAATGGCAAGCGATTTTGAAAAGCCGGATAAAGTTCACACGCTTTTTTCTGATGAGATAGAAAATAAAATGTGGTGCCTTCCCGTTTCCGATTTGCTGTATCTCGGCAGGGCAACGGCGCAGAAACTTGAAAAAATAAGTATAAAAACAATAGGAGAGCTTGCTGCCGCTGATATAGCAGTTCTCAAGGCAACCGTTGGTGCAAAGGCGGGCGAGCAGCTGCATAATTACGCAAACGGAATTGACGATTCACCTGTCAGCGATACGCCCCGTGAGGTCAAAAGCTACGGTCACTCAGTTACAGTGGAGGAAAACGTTACTGATTTCAAAACGGCAAACAGCCTGTTGCTTGCGCTTACTGACGCCGCGGCTTCCCGAATGAGGGCAGGCGGATGCAGGGCGTATAATATTTCCGTAAATATCAGGAATAACGCTTTTAAAAACAAGTCGCATCAGCGCGCGCTGAGTTCACCCACTGATGTTACTCAGGATATTTACGCCTGTCTCTTATACACATCTCCGAGCCCACGAGACGGACTCCTATCT
>URIN01000188.1 GCA_900547915.1 uncultured Clostridium sp.
ATGTGTATAAGAGACAGGGTATGAAAACTCGTAAAAAAGCTTATGGCGACTGCAATATTGTTGGAAAAAATATTGAGAGGCTAAGAAAAGAGCGTGGCATAAAGCAAAAGAATTTTATATCCAAAATCCAGGTTATGGGGATTGATATTAACCCAACCAGTTACTCTAAACTGGAGGGTCAGCTTCGCATTGCCACTGATAAGGAAATTTATGTGATCGCAAAAGTTTTAGGAGTTCCGCTTGAGGACCTGTTTATTGGATAATTTGTAGTTTATTTATAAAAATAAATTTATATAAAAAAGAAACCGATTCATATAGAATCGGTTTATAATTCGTGTTAATCGGCGCCCGTTTTGCGGGCGTTTTTTTATGGCTTTCTTATGGTTGGTATCTCTAGCGGAGTGATAGAGAGTTCATTTAAATGGTCTGCCATTTGATTAATGCAGTCCTTCATTGCGAAAAACTTCGGTGTGTGTGCGTCAAGACCCATTATGACATCATTGCCTGTTTGAGCGGCAATTTTCCAGAAGTCGTCCCTCGGGTAAGTGCGTTTGTCCTCAAATCCAAGAAAGTTAAACTCAAGCGGAATGTTGAGTCTCTTTGCACCTTCACACAGCCGTTTCATCTCACGCAGATACACATTTTCGTCACCTGTAAAATTCAGAATATCCGGATGGGCAAGATAAGTGAAAACACCTGTTTCAAGCCCTTCAAGGCATTGTGAAACATATTTTTTCAGCACAAGCTCGTCCTTAGTTTCGTTGGCGTTGTAATGCCCCTGATAATCGTATTCATTATTGATGTAGTGCTGTCCCATAATAAGATAGTCTATATCAAAGCTCTTAAGATATTCCAGCTCCTTTTCAAAAAGTTCGGGGTAGTACTCAAGCTCAAAACCAACATGAATTTTAATTTTGTCTTTGTATTTGTTTTTAAGCTTTTCTATGCTTTCAACGTAATTTTCTGCGTCTTGGGGAAACATTCTAAAGGTTGAATAGTACCCGCAGCCCTGCGGAAAAAGCATTGGCGCATGGTCTGAAAAACCTATTTCGTCAAAACCGTTTTCAATTGCGCTTAAAACATATTCTTCGTCTTCTCCTGCCGCATGGCGGCATCTTTTAGTATGAGTATGAAAATTTTTCATGTAAAAATTATAGCACAATTTTATAAAATTTCAATGTCATTGACTTGACAAGTTCCCTCAAGTTTCGTATAATACCATTTGCAACGCAGTTGTGTTGTCTTTGGCCCGGTAGTTCAGCTGGTTAGAACGCCTGCCTGTCACGCAGGAGGTCGACGGTTCAAGTCCGTTCCGGGTCGCCATTATGTGCTTCTGTAGCTCAGTCGGTAGAGCAGAGGACTGAAAATCCTCGTGTCGATGGTTCGATTCCGTCCGGAAGCACCATAAATGCGGATTTAGCTCATCCGGTAGAGCGCCACCTTGCCAAGGTGGAGGTAGCGAGTTCGAGTCTCGTAATCCGCTCCATCGGGCACTAAGAAATTAGTGCCCATTATATTAGGCACCATAGCCAAGTGGTAAGGCAGAGCTCTGCAAAAGCTTTACGCCCCAGTTCAAATCTGGGTGGTGCCTCCATAAGAATAAAATCCCTGAAACATAGAAGATATCTATTTTTCGGGGATTTTTAATTTTTTCATTGCTCTGAAGCTTAAAGTTTCAGAGCTTTTTTGTTTAAAATTATTTTGCAAATCAAGTGGGAAATATTTTACAGAATTATTTTGATAATAATATTCAAAAATGTATTGTTAATATCTAATATTTATGTTAAAGTTATATAGTATGCGCCGTATGGATTAGGGCAAAACGGCAAAAGACGATAAGGGGTGATTTAATGGCAGGAACAAATGCCGGAATTAAAGGAAAAATCGAAGGAATAGTAAATAATGTCCGATATTATTGGAATGAACCTCCAAAAGGCAAGTTTATGACTTTTAAAGAAATAGTGTCCTATGCCGGTGGAGGTATCGGGTGTTATTTTATAATACTTTTCGGAACTCAGCTTACAGTTTCAACAACTAATATGATTGTTGGTGGCGCTATAGGTATAGGGCCGAACGATATGTATATTATTTACATAATCTCTACGCTTGCAGGTATTCCTTTAACGGGAATTAGAGCTAACATGATAGACAACACTCGAGGGAAAGGCGGCAAATATCGACCTTATTTGATTTCAATCGGAATCCCAACTATACTTGTTGCCCTTGGATATGTTTATTTCCCTTATGAAAGTTTACAGACATTGGTAAGCGGTCAGATTTTTGGAAGAGAAAGCTATTATGTTGTAAAATGCATAGTTGTTTTGATTTTTAATTTGCTTCTCTCATTTTTCTATTCTTTCTTTAATGACGCTTATACAAATCTTATTCATGTTCTTTCACCTAACACACAAGAAAGAACAGATGTTCTTGCTATTAAATCTGTAGTTTATTCACTTGCGCCGTCAATTTCAAACATAGTGCTTCCGATTATTGCACAAGTGTTTACAAATGACGATCTTTACGATATCACTGTTTACAGAATTGCGTATCCTATTTTTGCCGCTGTCGGAATTGTGGGCACGGTTATAGTTTATGCAAACACACAGGAAAAAATCGTTCAGGCAAAAACGCACACTATTCAAATAGGATTTTGGGATGCACTCAAGGAAGTTGCTAAGAATAAGTATTTCTGGATAATTTCACTTGCAGGCTGGATTGGTTTCCTTGAAGGCGCTTACAGCAATATTCTTACATGGTCTTATACATATGGACACACTGCAACAGGATCGGAGTATGCATTAATTCAAACACTGACAGGAAACGCATCACTATGGGGAATGCTTCTTGCTCCTCTTTGTATCAGAAAATGGGGTAAAAAGCGTGTTCTTCTTTTTGTTAACGGTGCTAACGTCCTTTGTATCCTTGCAATGGGCATTAACATGTATAACATTTGGTGGCTCTTTATTTGTGTTTATTTCAACTGGCTCGTCGGCGCTTTTGAGCAGATTACCACTCCTGCAATTCAGGCTGATATAAGAGATTATCAGCAGTACAAATCTGGTGAGAGAATTGACGGAATGTTTGCCGCTGTAACAACTATAGGAAATGTTATAACCCTGTTTACATCAGGCGTTCTTCCGGCAGTTCAGGAAATGTACGGAATAACAGACGGAAATGGTTACGAGAGTCCGTATGATATTCTTGATGTAACGACAGGTGAGCCAGGACTTTTGTATAAAATGATGGGTGTTCTAATAATAATGGCAGCTGTCGGTGCATTCCTCAACATGGTTCCATACTTTTTCTACGACTTTTCCGAAAAGAAGCAGAAGTCAGTTGTCCGTGTGCTCAAAGTGCGTGCTTTATTTGAGGATTACGGTAACAACGCACTTGATAACCATCAGATAGTTGAAGCTATCGATATGGTTGAGAAAGCAAGAAAAATGGCAGAGACAGAATATAAAACTGCCAATAAAGATATGTACAGAAATATTAAAGACAAATCTGAGCGTAAATTAGCTAAAGCAGCCTACAAAGAAGCACTTGAATTTAATGAAGAAATAGATATTTCTAAATTTGTCTGCGAAGAACTTGATAAATTTGATTCACCTCTGTATAAATATGAAATTGAGGTATATCAGGATATTTTTGATGATGGTTTGGAAGCCATAGTAAACTCATCATTCGAAAAACTTCGCAAAGAACTCGAAACGGCAAAATCTATGCCTAAATCTACAGAAGACGAAAAAGAAATACGAAAATTTGCTGTACAACTTGCTAAGAAAAAGATTTCTGCAAGAAAGTCTTATGATAAATATTTTGGTTCTGTCAAAGCTTTTGTTGAGCCTGATATGGCTAAACTCACTGCTATTTTTGACGAAGAAGACTCCATTGACTGTCTCTTATACACATCTGACGCTGCCGACGA
>URIN01000189.1 GCA_900547915.1 uncultured Clostridium sp.
CATGTGCAAGCTCTGTATTAGACGGAAAAATCAGACTTGTTTTCGGTGCAAGACCGTTTTCAGCCGTTAAAGTTGAATACGATTTAAATTTAAACCATAATTCAAACTCGCTTGAAAATTTAGCGGAAGATATTGCAAAAGCTGCAATAGAAGAAGTTGATGTTTTTTCTAATATGAGGGGAAGCAAAGAATACAGAACACACCTTGTTGGGGTTCTAAGCAAAAGAGCTGTGCTTGAATTAGGAGGTGCAAAATAATGCTTGTTTCTATAAAATTAAACGGTAAAATCGTTAATGACAACATAGATGCAGATATGCTTTTGATAGATTTTGTCAGAAAACACGGCTGTTTAAGTGTAAAGCGCGGCTGCGAAACATCAAACTGCGGACTCTGCACTGTTTTTCTTAATAACAAGCCCGTTTTATCCTGTTCCGTTCTTGCCGCGAGGGCAAATGAAAAGGAAGTTACTACCCTTGAAGGGCTCCAGGATGAAGCACGTGAGTTCGGTCAGTTCATTGCTGAGCAGGGGGCAGAACAATGCGGATTTTGCAATCCGGGATTCATTATGAATACCATAGCGCTTTTAAGAGAAAATCCAAACCCTACAGATGAAGAAATTAAAGAATATCTTGCAGGCAATCTTTGCAGATGTTCCGGATATGAAGGCCAGCTTAGGGGAATAAAAAATTTTATAAAAAGAAGGGACGCAAAGAAATAAAATGAAATCTGTTAATAAACCTATTAAAAAGATTGACTCTATGCAGCTTGTTACAGGGCAACCGGTTTACACAGAAGATATTGCGCCTTCTAACTGCCTTGTGGTTAAGCTTTTAAGAAGCCCTCACGCAAACGCTATCATCAAATCAATAAATACTGATATTGCCAAAAAAGTCAGCGGAATTGAGGCTGTTTTTACTTATAAGGATATTCCAAAAGGCGCAAGAAGATTTACTCTTGCAGGGCAGACTTATCCCGAACCAAGCCCATATGACAGACTATTACTTGATAAGCATGTTCGTTATGTTGGAGATGTTGTGGCAATAGTTGCAGGGGCGGACGAAAAGTGTGTAAATAAGGCTTTAAAGTTAATAAAAGTAGAATATGAAGTTCTTGAGCCGGTTTTAGATTTTCACAAAGCACTTGACAACAAAATTCTTGTGCATCCGGAGGATGACTGGGAATCATTATGCCCTGTCGGAGCAGACAACAAGAGAAATCTCTGTGCGCACGAGGTTTGTGAAAACGGTAATGTGGAGGAAGTTTTAAACTCCTGCGATATTATAATTGACCGAGTTTATCATACAAGAGCAAATCAGCAAACGATGATGGAAACATTCAGAACTTTCTGCACTATTGACGCATATGGCAGGCTTAATGTAGTAAGTTCTACTCAGATCGTATTTCATTGCAGAAGAATAATAGCAAACGCACTTGGTATTCCGAAATCAAAGATCAGAGTATCAAAGCCGAGAATCGGCGGCGGATTCGGAGCAAAGCAGAGCTCAGTTTCAGAAATATACCCTGCTTTCGTAACTTGGAAAACAAAAAAGCCGTCTATGTTAATTTTTTCAAGAAACGAATCAATGACTGCATCTTCTCCAAGGCATGAAATGGAAATGCATGTACGTCTTGGCGCAATGAATGACGGCACAATAAGGGCAATTGACCTTTACACACTGTCTAACACTGGGGCATACGGAGAACACGGTCCTACTACTGTTGGCTTGTCGGGTCACAAATCAATTCCTTTGTATGGAAAATGCGAGGCATTTAAGTTCAGTTATGATGTAGTTTACACAAATGTAATGTCAGCCGGCGCATATCGCGGTTACGGTGCTACCCAGGGACTTTTTGCGGTTGAATCGGCAGTAAACGAACTTGCCCACAAACTCTCCATAGACCCCTTCGATTTAAGAAAAAAGAACATTATTCACGAGGGGGATGTTATGCCCGCCTATTACAACGAGGCAAATACAAGCTGCGCGCTTGACAAATGTCTTGACAGAGTACGCCAAATGAGTGATTGGGATAACAAGTATCCGTATAAAAAGATAAGCGACACAAAAATCAGAAGCATGGGAATGGGCATGGCTATGCAGGGCTCAGGAATAAGCGGTGTGGATGTTGGTTCTGCCACAATCAAGCTTGGTGACGAGGGTATATATAACCTTATAATCGGAGCCGCCGATATGGGTACAGGCTGTGACACCATTTTGGCTCAAATTGCCTGCGAAGTTCTTGAATGTCCAATTGAACAGATTTCAGTTTACGGTGCGGATACAGACAACTCGCCGTATGACTCCGGCTCTTATGCATCAAGCACAACTTTCGTTACAGGCAAGGCAGTTGAGTTGTGCGCAATTGAACTGAGAGAAAGAATTTGCAAAATTGGTGCTAAGCTTTTAAACTGCAAGGAAGAGGAAGCGGAATTTAACGGCAAGGCAGTTATTTGCAATACTAATAACTGCAGTGTTTCACTTGAAGATATTGCAACATCATCAATGTGCGGAAATGACATTGCACTTGAGGTAACAAGATCCAACACCTCCCCAACATCTCCTCCGCCGTTCATGGTTGGAGCAGCGGAAATTGAAACAGATATTGAAACGGGTGAAACTACCGTGGTCAATTACTACGCTGCCGTAGACTGCGGAACACCGATTAATCCCAACCTTGCCAGGGTACAGGCAGAAGGCGGAATTTTACAGGGTATAGGAATGGTGCTTACAGAAAACATCACCTACGACAGCAAGGGAAAACTTTTTGAAAATTCCTTAATGCAATACAAAATTCCAACCCGTATGGATATTGGCAAAATCAACGTTGAATTTGAAAGCAGCTATGAAAAGCGCGGGCCTTTCGGTGCAAAATCAATAGGAGAAGTTGTTATAAACACTCCCCTTCCTGCCGTAACCGATGCTTTATTTAACGCAACAGGTCACAGATTTACAACTCTTCCTGTTACTCCCGAGCAAATTGCAATGAATATGGATAAAAACAAATAAAAATAAAAGGATGCGATTTGTTGCGCATCCTTTTTCTTTATATCCAGCTGTAATCGCCGCCAGTCAAAGCAAGGCTTAATAAGGTGTCCATTTTTTCAATTTCTTCATTGCCTTCAATAACTTTAATTAACTTCGCGCTTTCTTTGACAACAGGCATTTCATCATCAGGGCCTATTTCCATATCAGGCTGTTCACCACAGTATGGACAAACCATATATGGAACTACTTTTTCATCTAAAAATCTTTGACAGCAATCTTCACATTCATAAAAGCCGCAAATTTCTGCATCATCTTTAACGAAATACATATTTTACCCCTTAGTTTTTCTCATTGTTTTTAAAATATTCCTTAAGTAATGCGATACTCTCTTCACGAAGAACGCCGCTTACAACCTGTGGTGAATAGTGTGAATTTTCAAAAACTATTTTACTGCATTCACTGCCTGTTGCACCAATAATTTCGCAAAGGTCAATGTCACTTGCGCCGTAAACGAGTTTGCCGAGTTTTGCCCACACCATAGCACCGCTGCACATATAACAAGGCTCACAGCTTGAATACAATGTATATTCACTCAGATCCGTAATTCCTGTTTCCTGTGTAAATCTGCGAATCAAGCCTATTTCTGCGTGTTCGGTAAAATCGTTTTTCGTATATATTTGATTTTCATTTTTATAAACTATTTTGCCGTCTTTAACCAGAACAGCTCCAAACGGCTCATTGCCGTGCTCAACTGCTTTTTTTGCTACCTCAATAGCCTCTTTCATAAATTTAGTATCCATACTGCCTCTTATTTATTCATTCTTTTGATACTGATTATAATACATTAGTGTATTTTCTTCAATATTTTAATCAGTATATAATCTGTCTCTTATACACATCTCCGAGCCCACGAGACGGACTCCTAT
>URIN01000190.1 GCA_900547915.1 uncultured Clostridium sp.
CAAAACTGCGCTCACCCAAGGAGAGAGTTACGGCGCAGTCGGGGAAGTCTTTTTTTACAGCGGATATTATCCTGCAAAGGACTTCATCCGTATAATAAGCGTCCTCCCCGCCCTGAAGCACAAAAGTGCGAAAACCCAGGGGATAGCCGCGTTTAACGCAGGATATAATATCTCTTTCCGTAAGTCGGTAACGTGACACATTGCAGTTTGAACGTCTTATTCCGCAGTAAAAACAATCGTTTTTACAGTAATTTGAAATTTCAATAAGTCCGCGGATAAAGACCTTTCTTGAATAAACGGAATCACGAACCTGCCGCGCGTTTTCAAACAGATAATCACGGCATTCATCCCTGTTTTCAATAAGCAGCTTATATTCGTCTTTTTCAAGGAAGGTATTTTTACGCAGCTTGTCTATAAGAGATCTATACATTTGCATAGGCAGTTTTGGCGGATACACCGCTGAGCCTTCCTATCTTTCCGCCGAGGGTGTTTATTACATCCTGCGGAGCATCGATAGCAACCGAGATAATATTTATATTTCTTTTATGATAAGGCACACCCATTCTGCCGATTATATAATCACCATATTCGGACAGAATGGCATTTAATTCAGCAGCCGTATCTCTGTTTTCAACAATAATACCTATAACGGCAACGCGAGTTTCCGTAAAAATCCCCCCTAAAAAAGAAAAATCCGCGCAAAAAGAGCGCGGTAACAATCAAGTATGCTGCGCGCTTTCGGTCAGGATACAGAGTATGCTTTCCGTTAGTTTGCTGTATTGTGAATATTTTAACACTATTTTTCTTTGTTTTCAATAGCCTGTTGATTTAAAACAAAGTAAAATGTATAATCTATTTATGAGAAAAATCGATTTTGTAATTACTCAAAAAGATTCGGGACGAATGGCGAAGGATTTTCTGCGCGAATTCGGTATATCAAGCTCTCTTCTTAAAAAGCTGAAGCACACCGAGGGCGGTATTCTGATAAACGGAAAACATGCAAGGACTATTGACCTCTTATCAGAGGGAGATACTCTTACTGTAAATATTGAAAGCTCCGGCAATGCTCCCGCAAGATCTGATATAAAAGTAAACATCTTATATGAGGACGAAGATATTATTGCCGCAGAAAAACCAGCGGACATGCCCGTTCACGAGAGCAGAAACCACAGGGGCGACACACTTTCAAACGCCGTTGCAGGAATATGCGAAGGTGCATTCAGGGCAATATACAGGCTTGACAGAGATACAAGCGGCATAGTTCTGATAGCAAAGAACGAACTTGCGGCGGCGAAACTTGCCGGAAAAGTAAAAAAAGATTATTATGCGGTTGCATGCGGAACAATTGAGGGAAGCGGTGTTATAGACCTGCCCATAAGGCGTGAAAGAGAAAGCATAATAAAGCGCTGTGTTGCTGAGGACGGCGAAAAAGCCGTTACTCATTACGAAGCACTTGCGCACAACGAAAAATACACGCTTCTTAAGCTCCGGCTTGAAACGGGTCGCACCCACCAGATAAGAGTTCACCTTGCAAACGCAGGGCACCCGCTTGCGGGGGACGAACTTTACGGTGGCAACACTGATGATATTGCAAGGCAGGCGCTTCACTGCCGCGATATATATTTTACACATCCGATAACGGGAAAAGAAATACACATTAGCTGTGATTTTCCCAATGATTTCAAAAAGCTTACAGAGGGGATGAGTTAATGCCGGCGTTTTCGGCACACTTTCTTTTTGCAAAGGAAATGATGGATGAGCTGCAGAAAGAGGCCGATTTTCCCATAGATAAAAATGCAGTATTCATTGGCTCACAGGGACCGGATATTTTCTTTTTTCACCGTGCGCTGCCTTGGCAGAAAGGAAAAACACTAAGGAAAGCCGGCTCTGCAATGCACCGCGCGAAATGCGGTGACATTATTGACTGTTTTAAAGAATACTGTGAAAGAAGCGAAAATAAAAGCATTGCGAAAAGCTATGTTTATGGATTTTTGCTTCACTACGCACTTGACAGGGTATGCCATCCTTATGTTTATTTCATTCAGGAAAGAATTATTAAGAAATTTCCGAAGATGAACCAAAACTCAGTTCATAACATGATAGAGCTTTCGCTTGATTCCGTGTTACTTAATAAAAAAGAACACGCCGAAAGCCCTAAAGCATTCAGGACTGACTTTACTATGAATTACACCGAACCAGAACTGAAAGAAATATCTAAAGTTATTGCGGCTGCGGGCAGCCTTTTCAAAGAGTATGGAATAACTGCGCAGGACGCCGAACAAGCTATAAAGGATACACGCGCGGCGCAGCACCTGCTGACCGATGCAAGCGGAAAAAAAGAGAAATTTTTGAAACGTGCCGAGCGATTATTTTTTCCATTTACGGGAAATTTCAGGATTTCAGCTTTTCTGAGGACAGACGACTTGGAAAAAGCAATAAAATATGTTAATATTAATAACAGATTATGGAAATCGCCTTTCAGCGGAGAGTTTAGAAACGAGAGCTTTGCTCAGCTTTTTGAACTTGCAAAAGCCGACGCACTTGAGATGATAAGTAAACTCAACGAAGGACTTTGCGGAGATGCGATTACCGATAACATATCATTTTTAACAGGAGTGAAAGTAAAATGAAAACAATTCCGAGTTTTCAGATCGACCACAATATTTTGAAAAGAGGCATCTATATCAGCCGAATTGACGATGATATTACAACATACGACATCAGAATGAGGGAGCCGAACAAAGGCCCTGTTATGACGAACGCCGCAATTCACACCATTGAGCACATTTTTGCAACTTATGTGCGCAACACAGAATTCGGAGACAATATTATATATTTTGGGCCCATGGGCTGCAGGACAGGATTTTATTTTCTGACCCGCTCCCTTTCAGACGGATATTCAATTAAACTAATAAAAGAAGCGTTTCAGTACATTGCCGATTACTGGGGAATGATCCCGGGCGCCACAATGAAAGAATGCGGCAACTGCAAGGACCACAACCTGGCTCAGGCAAAAGAAGAAGCAAAGGAATTTCTTGAAGTTATAAAGAACTGGACAAAGGATGACCTTAAATACCCCACTGAATAAGGAGGTTTTATGGAGCCTTTATTTATAACTCAGTCAGTGTGCACATATGAGGAATACAAGCGTTTCAATCTTGCAATTATGAATTTAAGGAATGTCATATCCATCTTTGCAGGCAATATAGTATTGCTTGCGTTAATGGCTGTTACAATTTCCGTTACGAGGACAATGTATGGATATCCCAATCCTATTTCACGATTTTTCTTCTTATTGGCTGTTGCTTTATTTTTATTTTGTTTACTCTTTCTTTTGGCGACACTGTTAAGCATAAAAACGACTTATGAGTCAAACAGAGCCATACAAAAAAACCCCGTAAGCACTGTTTATTTCTACAATGAATACCTTACTGAAGCAAATGTAAACGGCACAACAATTCTTGCATATGCCGATATATACAAAATAATCGAGACCAAAACTAATTTTTATATTATGTTAGCAAGAAACAAGGGCGTAATCATTATCAAGCAAAACTGCACACCTGAACTTATTATATTTTTACAAAATCTGAAAAACACAATCGTTTAATAATCATAAAAGAGAGGGTTTATTGATTATGAAAAGATTTTTTAAAAACGCTGTTGCGCTTTTAACAGTGCTTACAATGCTTGTTTGCTGCTGCCCCGTGAGCGCGCTTGCATCAGATGACAGCGGATTGCAGTTCAGAAACGGAAAGTTCAAAATTCTTATTCTTTCTGACTTGCAAGACACGAATGAACCGCAGCAAGAGACCGTTGACATGATAACCTCTGCAATTACGAAGCTGTCTCTTATACACATCTCCGAGC
>URIN01000191.1 GCA_900547915.1 uncultured Clostridium sp.
GCCCGTATCCTTCGTTGCACGGGATCATCAGATTTAAGCATTTTAAGCGCTCTTTCAATGTCATACGGCAGTCAGAGCCTTTTGCAGGTTCCATTCCGAAATATTTTTTTGCGATGAATACTTCAGGACTGTGTTTTGACGCTTTAAATGATTTTTTCATTCCGTGCGGTGCCGAAGGGCACGAAGAATAACAGCGCATTATGCCGCAGGCAATTCCGTAATCCGTAATATATAAGTTTTCGTCAACGGCATGCGCCCTCATAAGCGCGCTGTTAACATCTTCACTGTCATTCACTGCAATATCAGACGCAATTGAACAAAGCGATTTAACAGAATAAGCAGTAATCACATGCTTAACAGCCTTGCTTTCTTTTGACTGCGCATATTTTGCCAGTATGGCTTTCGCATAGGCTGCGAAACTATCCGTACTGTATGAAGGAGACGGCTGAATATGTGGTATTCCGCGCAGCGGCCCGTTAAACAGCTTTTCAATTTTGGAATCGGGCGTCAGCATCACGCACAAAGCAATTTCTTTGCCGACGCATAAAACCATATCGATTTTCAGCCGTGTTGCTTCGCGGCAAACATCCTGAGTAACAGCGGGAGTTTCCCTGCCGTCTTTCAATATGCTGATACAGCTAACGGGGACTTCAGCATAAGCAGCGTATTTTTCAGAATTACATTCATTGTCGGAAAAAATGTATTCTGAAACCGTTTCGGCAAAATTTTGACTGTAAATTTGATCATTCAAAATCTTAATCACCTCTTTCTTAAATAATTGAAAATAATAAAAAATATTTTTTAGTTAAGAGGCTGTGTTCTGAAGTCTTATAAAGACGAAAGAAGAACATTGGAAAGAAAGGAATTTTGAAAATAAATATTATTTTGACTTCAAAACGCAGCCTCAGCCAACAGGTTATGTATTTTTATTCACCTGAACGCTTCAAAAAAACACTCGGGGGCTGCTCTCGCAGCCCCCTTTTAAAACAAGTAAGGAAAAAGAAAATCATGAACAATCAACAACATTTCAACAACATTTGGTGTTGTGTTTTTAATTAAAAAGCAGTACTCACATAAAAATCACATCCTTTCAAATCAAATTTTATTTTTTTAATTTTAAGTCACTCCTTTGCAAGTAATAGTAAACTTTTATTTTTTTACTCAAAATTACACCCGAACAGGCATTTATGCCTGTTTTTACCAAGTGTAATTAACTGTGTTACCTCCTTAAAATCTGTTTTAGATTTTCATTTTTGTTATCAAAACCTTTCGTAGTTTATTTGTAAGAAATTCAAATATAATTTTTCATTTCTTTCACAAAATAACCCGCGGGCGTTTACGCCCGTTTTTCATATCTTTTTGTTGTTACCTCCTTATTCATTTAAACACTCGGAATTTAAGTATTTGTGTTGTACTCAATTTGTGCTGTATTTCAATTTGTGTTGCGCAACTTTTTTGCAGAGATAAACATTTTTCAAATGTTCAAAACTACTCCCGAAATCCGAAGGATTTTTTCAATACAGCAAAACGCTTATAGCTTTGTGTTGGAAACACTTTAACCTTTGTGTTGTGTTTGTGTTGTTATAATCTATAAGCGTTCCTGTTTAAAACAAATAAACATAATTTTTAATTTGAACAATCGCAAAGCAATTCATTTCGGCGATTGTTTAAGTTGTTTTATTTGTTTTGATTGCATATTAATTTTTTTAACATAAAAAAATTATTATGCATAAAGGACTTATAATTTCATTAGAAGCCTAAAAATCAGCTTAACTGAGCCAAAAACTCAATATAATAAAATTCATTTTTAATAATATCAAATTAACAATCTCATAAAAAACTAATAATTCAAATCAAAGTAATCTAAAAAGTTAAAAAAACAAAAGAGCGAAACACTTAAATTTTGCTCTTTTTTGTGAAATATGATTTAAATTTCCATAGTTGGTTATGAAACTTGCGGTTTTACTTTTGTTCAAAAATATGTTATTATAAACAAGACTTTTAACCGCTTATATTTGCTGCATATAAAAAGGCAAACAGTAATAACAAAGAGGCATTAATATATGAAGCTGAACACAATAATAAACGGAGATTCTTTGGAAGAACTTAAAAAAATTCCGGACAGCTCCATAGATCTGATATTTGCAGACCCTCCCTACTGGATGAGGGTGGAAGGCAGCTTAACCAGAGTTGAGGGATCGGAATTTGACGGCTGCGATGACGAATGGGATAAGTTTGATTCGTTAGAAAGTTATGAAGATTTCACAAAGCAATGGTTATCTGAATGCAAAAGAATATTAAAAGCCAACGGCTCCATTTGGGTTATCGGCGGTATGCAGTGCATCTACACAATCGGAGCAATAATGCAGGAATTAGGCTTGTGGATAATCAACGATATAATCTGGCACAAAACCAACCCCACGCCTAATTTCAAAGGGACGCGCCTGAACAACAGTCACGAAACTTTGATTTGGGCAACAAAAAGCAAAAACAGCAAGTATACTTTCAATTATAAAACAGCTAAAGAGTTAAACAAAGACACTGTGCTTATTGAAGATTATCAAAAAGGAATAAGGAAGCAAATGGGTTCCGTTTGGAGATTTCCCGTATGCTCCGGCAACGAGAGACTCAAAGACGAAAACGGAAAAAAACTTCACAGCACACAAAAGCCTCTTGAATTATTGCAAAGAATAATAGCAATTAATTCAAGTATCGGCGATGTTGTTTTAGATCCTTTCGGCGGAACTATGACTACCGGTGTTGCCGCCAAATCTCTCGGACGCAATTATATAATGATTGAAAGGGATAAAAAATACTGCGAATACGGAAAAGTAAGATTAGATAATACAGAATATACCGAAACTGATATATCGTTAGCGAAATTTGACGAAAAACCAATTCGTGCAACAATGCAGGAAATGATAAAAGACGGTTATTTCACTGTTAACGAATGGTTTTATACCAAAGACGGACAAGCTCACGCGCAATTATTAAGCAACGGCAAACTGCTTTACAATGACAGCGAAACAGATATGCACACGTGCATTGCAAAAGTAAAACAGGCAAAAGCTGATCGTTTAAACGGTTTTAATCATTGGTATGTTATGAGAAATAACGAATTGAAATCCATAGCAGAAATAAGAGAAAATTTTAGAGAAGAAAAAAAGCAACTCAACAAGTGAGTTGCTTTTTTATTATCTTATTTCTTTATGATCTCGTTCAAATCAAAAGGCTTTAATTCATTTAAGCTAAAATGGTAGTTAACCACAACCCCTTTGTGCTGGCCGTTTACCACATCGCCTTTTCCGCTCTTTCTTTTAAAACGTCTTTTATCACCGTAATTATTGAATATTCTTTCCAGTTCGCTCAATGCGTTATAGAATATTAATTCTTCCCCTTCTTTTACTATGCATGGTCTGTTGGACAAAACCCACGCTATATAAATCGGAGCAGTTTCTATTCTGCTCTGTGATATGTAATGTTCCAGATCAGACTGATTTAAAGCTACGGTTTCAGAAGCTGTCAGATTACTGTAAGGCAGTATTTTTTTAACGCTCATAAAGGTTCGTCTTTGTGCTTTTATTTCGATATAGCACAAAAGCTCACCGCCTTCGCAGCTGTAAACTTCTATATCGGGATACTGGTCTTTTTTGGTTTTTTCTGCGTAATATCCCATATCTTTAATTTCTTGTATTATTTTTCTCTCGAAAAATTCTGAATATTCAACGTCATTTTTAAAATCATAAACGCCTTTTGAGATTCCGTCACAGCGGTGACTGCATATATCGCAGTTAAATTTATACATAATAACCCTCCTCGGATTTCTTTTCAGATTTTTACCGACCAGCAATTAAC
>URIN01000192.1 GCA_900547915.1 uncultured Clostridium sp.
GGGCTCGGAGATGTGTATAAGAGACAGACAAAGGGGTATTTTATGAAAAAATCGGCAAAAATATTTATAAGTGTTTTATCTGCTGTTTTGGCTGTTATTATTATTGTGTGTGCAACTTTAGGCATTTATTATGCTGCATCGAAAAGTTGCAAGCTCACCATCAATGTAAATACAGACAAACAGTTACAGGAGATAAGCGGTTGGGGAACATCTGACTGCTGGTGGGCTGATAATATTGATGATGAACAGACTAGAAACGAAATAGCAAACCTTCTTTTTTCTGAAGACGGTTTAAATCTTGATACATACCGCTATTGTCTTTACGGCGGATATGATCCAGAAAATAATGTTGTTGACAGCCAATGGCGTCTTGGTGAAAGTTTTTATGTTTATAATTCACAAACCGGGGAATATGAGTATGATTGGACACGTGACGCTAATTCTCAGGCAATGCTCAAGGCGGCACTGGATCGAGGCGTGGATACAGTAGTCCTTTTTGCCAATTCACCTCATTATTCAATGTGCAAAAACGGCAGATCAAGCGGTTCAGACAGCGGCAGTGAAACTAATATCGATCCGAGCCGTTATGAGTATTATGTAGATTATTTTCTTACTATTACAGAGCATTTTATTGATGAAGGTGTACCGGTAAAATACATATCTCCTATCAATGAACCTCAATGGGGTTGGGGAGGCGAAGCGCCAACTCAGGAAGGTTGCCACTATGAGGCTGAAGAAGCAGTAGCTCTTCTTAAGATTTTTGCACAGCAGATTGTTGAACGCGGGCTTGATGTAAAACTTTATGCGCTTGAAAGTGGTAATATAGGTGATACTGCTAAGAATTATTACGATCTTATGATAGCAGACGAAGATATTAGCAAAGTTCTTGGCGTTTACAGTTTCCACTCTTATTTCAATGATAATGACAAAATAAAAAAGGATAGATTTGGAAAATGGATAGATAAGAGTGTTTCTTGCAGAAGCGATATGAGTGAGTGGTGTGAACTCCCGTCAACTCATGACGCTTCCGACCCCTTAACAGCTGTGATAATGTCAAGGGTTATATCAAATGATATTGGTTGCCTTAATGTTAATAGCTGGAGCAACTGGGTAGCAATGAATGAAAAGGGCGTAAATCCAGATGATGGCAAAGATTATTCAGATGGACTTTTAGTTGCAGATCCCGAAGATACCTCTGATTACTATATTTCATATAGATATTACGGTTATATGCAGTATAGCCGATTTATACCTGCCGGTTCTGTTGTACTTGACTGTTCTGACGGAGTATATACTGTAGCAACTTATAAAGATGATGAAGGTACACATTTTAGAGAGCTTGTAAATGAAACCGCATATTTGACCCCTGAAGGCAATGTTGTGGTGGTTGTGGTAAATGAGGGTAATACAAGAAATGTAAAAATCAATTTGGATGGATATTCTAATGTGACTGTCTATACTACGGATGCAGAAAAAATGTGTGAGGAAGTATACAGCGGTCAACCTCAGTCAAGTTATGAGAGCTCACAGAATTCCGTTTCAACATATATTTTCAGTAAATAAAGGGTGAATTTTATGAGAAACATTAGAGAAATTAATTCTTCTTGGTATTTTTCCAAGGAAGCAAAAAACCCACCGCACAGTCTACCCGCTGAGTGGGAAAGCGTAGATCTTCCGCACACTTGGAACGGTGAAGACGGTCAGGACGGCGGAAATGACTATTATCGCGGAAAATGCTTTTATGCAAAAGAACTTTTAAAGTCTGATTTTCAGGGCAGCGATGAATATTTTATTCAGTTTGACGCAGTAAATTCAAGTGCCGAGGTTTATTTCAACGGTGAAAAACTTATAACACATCATGGCGGATATTCAGCGTTCAGAGTTAAAGTAAATGAAATCAAGGATAAAAATTTGCTCGTTGTTGCTGTTGATAACAGTCCTAATGATTTTGTATATCCTCAGAATGCAGATTTTACTTTTTACGGCGGTATTTACAGAAGCGTTAAAATTATAGGTGTGCCTGAAAAGCATTTTTCTCTTGAGTATTACGGCTCACCTGGTATTGTTGTAACACCCGAGGTTAAAGACCATATTGCAGATATTTCTATGCAGGCGTATACAAATACTGAATGTGACGTTCAGTTTGAAATATCTGATGCTGACGGCTCTGTAATATTTTCTAAAACAGTTAAAGGTAAGGATCCTAAATGCACTTATAAGCTTGAAAACGCTCATCTTTGGGACGGTATAGAAGACCCATATCTGTATAAACTGACTGCTCGTATCGCCGAAGAAAACGGTGATGAGATTTCATGTAGATTCGGCTGCCGTTCGTATTCCTTTGATCCTAATAAAGGCTTCTTCCTCAATGGCCGTTCTTATCCTCTTCGCGGCGTTTCCCGTCATCAGGACAGGCCTAAAATCGGCAATGCGTTAAAATATGAACATCATAAAGAAGACATTGAACTTATCTGTGAAATGGGCGCTAATGCGATTCGTCTTGCGCATTATCAGCATGCACAGGAATTCTATGATCTTTGTGACGAAAAAGGTCTTGTAATATGGGCTGAAATTCCTTATATTTCAAGTCATATGCCTAACGGCAGGGAAAATACTGTTTCTCAGATGAAAGAGCTCATATTCCAAAATTATAATCATCCTTGTATAGTTACCTGGGGACTTTCAAACGAAATCACAATGGGTGGTGCCGCTAACAAAGATATGATTGAAAATCATCGTATTCTCAACGATCTTGTTCACAGCTTAGATAAAACCCGTCCTACTACCATGGCAGTTCTTACAATGTGTGACCCTTCGGAAGAAATCACTCATATTTCTGACATCCTTTCTTATAACCATTATTTCGGCTGGTATGGCGGAAACGTAAATATGTACGGCCCGTGGTTTGATAATTATCATAAAAAATATCCAAATCGTGTTATCGGTATTAGTGAGTATGGATGCGAAGCTCTAAATTGGCATACTTCTGAGCCAGAGCAGGGAGATTATACTGAAGAGTATCAGGCTCATTATCACGAGGAACTTATTAAACAGATTTCTAAAAGACCTTATTTGTGGGCAACACATGTTTGGAATATGTTCGACTTTGCCGCTGACGCTCGCGCTGAAGGCGGAGAGAACGGTATGAACCATAAAGGTCTTATTACTTTTGACAGAAAGTATAAAAAGGATTCTTTCTACGCTTATAAAGCATGGCTTTCAAATGATCCTTTTGTTCATCTTTGTTCAAAGAGATACGTAGACAGGGTAGAGGACGTTACTTCAGTAACCGTATATTCTAATCTTGATTATGTAGAACTTTATGCAAACGGAAAGCTTGTTGAAAAGCAGGAGAAGGGCGAATTCCCGTTCTTTAAATTCAAAGTAAATAACATCGGGGAAACAAAACTTACTGCTAAATGCGGTGATTACAGCGATGAGAGTGTTATAAGAAAGGTCGATAAGTTTAACGAGGATTACAGAATGAAGGAAGAGGGTTCTGTAATTAACTGGTTTGAAATTACAACTCCTCCTGGAAGATATTCAATAAATGATACAATCGGAGATATAATTTCCACACTTCGCGGTAAGATATTTGCATTAAAACTTCTTCGAATTATTTCAAAATCTTTTTCTTCAGATTCGGAAGGCAAGAAAAAAGGCGGTTCCGGTGTTGCAGGTTTTAAGATTAATAAGACTATGATATCCATGGCAAAAGGCTTTACTCTTAAACGTGCTTTAATGATGATGGGAGGAAAAATCAGCAAAGAGGATATTTTGAAGATTAATTCCAGCCTTAATAAGATAAAGAAAAAATAGTAA
>URIN01000193.1 GCA_900547915.1 uncultured Clostridium sp.
ACAAGGCTATTCGTCGGCAGCGTCAGATGTGTATAAGAGACAGATATAATGGATTATTAGGCGTATGCGCGTCTTGGCAGGGGGGTGAAAGCTTGAAATGGATTAAAATAATCGCTGTTGTGGTTCTTATGTCTCTCGTTCTGAGTGGCTGTTCATTCAGGCTAGCCTCATCTGTGGACGAGCTTATATCGCCCGTTTCTCCTCAGGGAGATGATGCCGATGTGCAGAATGCGCTCTCTTCCTATGTAAGCGGCGGATACTCTCTTAAAACACCTTCTGCGGGAGATTTTACAACCGCTTTTAGCTTTTATGATGTTGATGGTGATTCAGTTGAAGAAGCTATAGTTTTTTATGAGACGGAAAAAACACCCGGCAAGATAAGCATGGCGGTTATTGATAAGGTAGGAGATAACTGGTCTGTTGTATATAATATCAACAGCGAATATTCCGATGTTTATTCTCTTTCTTTCTCAGACTTGACCGGAGACGGAATAAATGAATTTGTTGTTTTGTGGGATGTAATCAGCAATTCTGTAAATCATGTTCTTTATGTATATGCGCAGAATTTAAACGGTGAATATTCACTTTCGCCAATAGGTTCTGAACTTACCGTTAATAACTGCATTGCGGTTGATATGGACCTTGATACTGTAAATGAAATGCTTGTTTTTACTATCGAGTCGGGAGACAGTGTTTCTTCAACCGCCACTCTTTATGAGTATTCGTTAAACGGCAGAGAGACTCTCGGAAGAACGAAACTTGACGGACATATCAGTTATTATTCTGATATCCAGTACAACGTTGCTGACGACAGAGTATATATATACGCCGATGCCGTGAAGTCGGACGGTACTCAGATGCTCACAGAGGTTATATACTGGTCTGATTATTATGATACGATAATCTCTCCGTTTTACAGTTATTCAAGCGGAATTACAAGCTCAACGGTACGCTCGTCAATGCTCAACTGTGAGGATGTGGACGATGATGGTATTATCGAGATACCTACAGATGTTCAAATGGATGCTGTTCCAACTGACGTTTCTGCGGTCAAATGGAACAAGTATGACGATTCTGTGCTTGTTGGCACATGCTATTCGCTCGTTGTTCAGAAGGATCAATACCAGCTTATTATTCCCGATGAATATTTTGATGATATTAAAGTTCTTTATTCGCCTGAAAACTCACTTCTTACCGTTACAGACGGCAAAGATAATACATTATTTTCGGTAATGTGTGTTCTTAAGGCTCATTATAATAAGTCTTCTTCTGCGTATAAGGGCTTCTCCGAAATAGATGAATGCTCTGGTTATGTTTACCTTGCGCAGGAGGGAGAAAGCGGAAACACCGATTTTTCGGTGCAGTCCGTAAAATCAATGATAAGAACCGATAAAGGAGAATAGTCTATGAAAAAGGTGCTTGTTGCCGAGGATGAAGAATCGATCCGAGAATTTATTGTGATCAATCTTACAAGAAGCGGCTATGATGTTGAGCAGGCCGAAAACGGTGCTGTTGCTCTTGAGCTTTTTTCCAAGGATGAAGCGTCATTTGATGTTGCAATTCTGGATATAATGATGCCAGAGGTTGACGGACTTACTGTCTGCAAGGAACTTCGTAAAAGATCTTCCGATCTCGGTATAATTATGCTTTCTGCTAAAACGCAGGAAATGGATAAGGTAACAGGTCTTCTTGTCGGGGCAGACGATTATGTTACAAAACCGTTTTCCCCCAGTGAACTTATGGCAAGAGTTGACGCCGTTTACCGCCGCGTTGAAATGACTCGCGGGTTCAGAAAGTCTGATGCATCACTTGATGTTATAACACTTGATGAATTTGAACTTAATCTGAGAAACCGCACGCTTTCAAAGGCAGGCAGACTTATCGAACTTACTCAGGTAGAATTTCAAATCATAGAATATTTCTTTAAGAATCCGAATGCTGCCCTCAGCAGAACTAATATTCTCAAACAGGTATGGGGCAATAATTATTACGGCGATGAAAAAATAGTTGATGTAAATATTCGCCGCCTTAGAATGAAGGTGGAGGACAATCCGTCATCTCCCACAAGACTCGTAACTATATGGGGACTTGGCTATAAATGGATAACTTCCGCAAAATAATTTAAAGAAGAGTTGTAAATGAAGAATAAGCTTGCGCAAAAATTACATATTCTCAAAGTAGACGGGCTTACAAAAAGGTATCTTCTGAATATCCTGCTTGTTGTTGTGGTCCTTTTGGTTGCGGCATTCGTTGCGGCAAGCGTTTTTATTAAAAATTATTACTATGGTTCGGTCAGAAATATTCTTGAATCAGGAGCTTCGGCAAATTCTGTTGAGTATTTTGCCACCAATCTTGATTCTGGTATGTCGCTTGAAACATCAGCGGCAGGGTTTATAGACAGCTATTCGTATAAAGATAAGACCACCGTTTGGGTAATAAATAATGACGGCGAAGTGATTGCTTCGTCAAACGGATTCCTTGTTGAAAACAGTAATATGCCGGATTTCACTGCGGCTATGACAAGCAGTGAAGGTACTGGGGAGTATATCGGCAGAATTACACAGGACGGGGATAAAATAATGGCGCTTTCACGCGTTATTCAAAATTCCCGAGGCACAAATGTGGGCGCAGTCAGGGTGATGACGTCAATAGGCGAAGTCGATGCGCAAATAAGCGCGATAATTGTTATACTGTTTTTGATTGTGCTGTTTATATTCGCAATAATACTGCTTTCAAATCTGTTCTTTATAAGGTCTATTATTATACCGATAAGGGAGATTACGGAAACCACAAAACTGATAGCAGGCGGAAATCTTGATGCCAGACTAGAGAAAAAGTATGACGATGAGATAGGAAATCTTTGCGATTCCATCAATTCTATGGCTTCTGAGATAGCAACCGCCGATAAAATGAAAAACGATTTTATATCCACTATTTCCCACGAACTCAGAACTCCGCTTACTTCAATAAAAGGCTGGGCTGAAACTCTTTTTTACAGCAAAGAGATACAGCAGGATGAACTTACCGTAAAAGGTCTGCAAGTTATTGTAAAAGAATCAGGCAGACTTGAAGGCTTTGTTGAAGAGCTGCTTGATTTCAGCCGTCTCCAAAGCGGCAGAATGATACTCAGGCTTGTTAAAACGGATATTTTCGCAGAGCTTGACGAAACTGTTTTCACGTTTTGCGAAAGAGCTATGAGAGAGGGAATTGAGGTAAGATACAGTATCCCTGAACTTGCAGCTCCGGCTAATGCAGACCCCAACAGGCTCAAACAGGTCTTTATGAATATTCTTGATAACGCGTTGAAATATTCCCGTGCTCCAAGCAAGATATTTGTAAAGGGTGAGTTTTCTGAGTTTAACGGAGGACCGGCTGTAAAGATCTCAATTGCCGATCAGGGCTGCGGTATATCAAAAGAGGATCTGCCTCATGTATTCGATAAATTTTATAAAGCTAATGTTTCGGTAAGAGGCTCGGGTATAGGCCTTGCCGTTACTAATGAGATAGTAAATCTTCACAAGGGTAAGCTGGAAATAGACAGCGAAGAGGGAAAAGGTACCCTTGTTACTATATATCTTCCCGTTGAAAGCGTTCCTTCAAAGCAGGAGATCGATATGGCTTCTGCCGGTCAGCAGCAGGTAACGGATGAGGATATAGCACTGAAAGGTGATAAATAATAATGAGCAAAAAAACTCACAAAACTTCTGTCGGCGGGCAGGCTTTGATTGAAGGCGTAATGATGCAGGGACCGCGAGGAATGGCAACCGCAGTGCGTAAGCCTGACGGCGAAATCCTCACGGAGTATCATAC
>URIN01000194.1 GCA_900547915.1 uncultured Clostridium sp.
GTAATATATACTATGACATCATGCATGTACGCATAACATTAAAAATATTATGCAGCCTCAAGCACAGTTTCAATAAAGTGCTCAACATCCTTCATCTCAAGTTCAAGTACCATGGCGATTTCACTGTGAATAATACTCTGCGCCTTTCTGTAATATTTTTCATCTGAAACTGAAAGATTCTTACCGGTGCCTTCAAGTGAAGATTTCTTTTCGTGCAGGGTTTTGAGTAGCTTAAGAAGTTCTTTTCTGTCTGCTGTGTTTATTATTTTCTTGTATTCTTCTCTGCGGGTGTTTGCATTGTCGTTCCATATGTTTTCACAATTTGGAATGGATTTTATCATATCCATAATCTGGTCACGTGAAAGCACATTTTTCATCTTTCCGATAAGAACTTCATTGTCAACAGGAACAAAAATAGTTTCCCTTGAATCAAAAAAAGGAGAAAGAATGTAATATACTTTTGTTTCTCTTGCAAACTTCTCTTCTTTAATATCTGTTATTTGGCATGCGCCGTTTGAGCCGTATACAAATACATCGCCTATTTTAAACATTTTATCCCTCCTGTTTATATTACGAAGTGTAAATAACGCTTTACCAAATTTTGCCTACAATACTATTATAACACGTTTTTTCAAAATTTAACAGAAAAAAATTACATAAAGTAAAAAAATGTCTTGTTTGCAATAACTTTATTAACAAGTTTTTTACAATCTGCATACAAATGTTGCAAAAACAATAGCTTATATGTTAGAATGACAATATGAAATATTATTTTAAGGGGCGTGGCAAAATGAAGAAAAGACTTATTTCTTTAATTTTTTCCATACTGATTTTCACTGCGCTCGGTGTATGTGCTTTTACGGCTTTTGCAGCCGAAAATACAGTTGTATCGCAGTCAGCGATTGAAGCAAACAGCTACAATCTTAATTACAACAGCCAGATGGCAGTTGGAACAAAACAGCAGGTTCAGGTGATAATGTATAACGGCCAAACAGCACCTAGTCCGTCTTTTACATCGTCAAATACCTCTGTTGCTACTGTCACATCGTCAGGTGTAATTACGGCAAAGGGTACAGGCAGTGCCACAATAACTTATTCGCCTGATGGGAATTCAAGCAAAAGCATCACGGTAAATGTTAAGGCAATGCCAAACAGCCTTTCTATTTCAGCATCAGTAAAATCTATTAATGAGGGGCAAAGCTTCAGCCTAAATGCAAGAGTCAATTCAGGAGCTTATCCTACTTCTTTAAGGTATACCACAACAAACAGCAATATTGTGTCTGTGTCTTCTTCAGGCGTTGTTACGGCGCGCGGTGAGGGCAAAGCGGTTGTTACTGCTATTACAGAAAACGGCGTTAGAGCTAACTGCACAGTATATGTTTATTCAAACAGCGGTATATCGCTTAATAAGACTTCAGCAAAGGTAGCAATGGATAATCCCAATGTTACCAAAGTCGTTTACGGAAAAAGCGTTCTTGGCAGAGATTTAGAGGCTTATGTTATTAACGGAAACGGCAACAACAGCAAGACTCTGTTTTGCACGTTTGCTGTCCACGGGTTTGAGGATAACTACGATCATGACGGCAAAGTGCTTGTCAACATCGCAAACGACCTCGTTACATATTACTCCAACTATCCGTCAGAGCTTAGGGATTACAGAATAGTTATCGTTCCCTGCGCCAACCCTGACGGAACTATTGACGGTAAAAACAATCTCCGTACAGGCTCATCTGCATTCGGCAGATGTACTGCGTCTCATGTTGATATGAACCGTGATTTTATTTCAGGTAAATTCAACGGTCAGGAGAGCCGCGCTCTGCGTGATCTTATGAAGTCATACAAAATGGATGTTTATATTGATTTCCACGGCTGGCTTAATTCTGTTCTCGGTAATGGCTCACTGGTTGATATTTTCAGAAGCACAAACGGTATTTCCAAAGATCAAACCGGCTCATATGGCACTTCTCAGGGATATATTATAGGTTGGGTAAATGCAAATCTGGGCGCCAAATCTGCCCTTGTAGAATTCAAAAGTCCTTCAACATGTCACTATACTAAAGTTGCAAGCGGTATAAGGCAGGTCGTTAGCGGCAGTTATCACGAGCAGCCTTCAATAGAATATCAGTACACAAATTCAATGCCGGCGGCTAAAAACTTCCGTTCAGCAGCAACTTCAACGGAGTCTGTAACCCTAACATGGGATGCTGTTTCTGGCGCAAAAGGTTATCAGATACAGTATAGTAAAAACGGTTCAAACTGGAGCAGCACAGAAGTGTTCGGCAGAACCAGCGGAACTGTAAGCGGACTAGACCGCGGTGCAAGTTATTATTTCAGAGTAAGAGGATTTACCTATTCCGGAAATGTCCGAACGTATTCAAATAATTTTACCTCAGCGGTTATAATTTCAACCAGACCTGAAGCGGTCTCTAATTTCAAGGCGTCCGGAAGATCTTCGGACGGCTCGGCAATTATTCTTAACTGGACTCAAAAACTCAATGCTGACGGATATAATATTTACCAGCAAAAGAACGGAAACTGGGAAAAAATAGCAACTCTTGAAGGCGGTATGAGCGGTAATTACAGAGTAAATACCACTGCCGACACTAAATATTCCTTTGCTATTGAGGCTTACAAAGGCTCAGCTTCAAATGTAAGCGACCGCACAACATATACAACTTATTCCTCAACTTCAGCGCCTGATAATTTTTATGTAAACGCAGTTTCTTCAAATGTTATCAGGGCTTCTTGGAATGCAAAGTCTGGAGTAGGGTATTATGTTCAATATGCTACTGACAGCGCATTTACTAAAAATGTAGGCGGCGTTTTTGTTGATGCAGGCAAAAATTACTGCGAATTCAAAACTAGCCAGTACAGTAAAAACTATTATGTCAGAGTACGCTCTTGCAGAAATTTTGGTTCAGAGCAGATAGTGGGCGGTTATTCACAGACTCTTTCTACAAAAGACAGCCTTTTCAGACCGTATAACCTTAATGTATACGCCCGCGGAGACAGCGGAAAATCAGTATATCTCAGCTGGTCAGGTGTAGAAGGCGCAGCCGGATATAAAGTATATGTTGTTTCCGGCGGTTCAAGATTGCTTAAGGGCACAACAACTGATACTAAGTTCACATTTACAAATCTTACCCCTTCGTGGGAATATGATGTTGTTGTTGAAGCGTATAACGATAAAAAAACATCTCCAAGCGAAACTTACCGTATTTGTGCCGCACCTGCTCCTGTGAGCGGTCTTGGTGCTGTGCTTGCTGATAATTATGGTTCTGTTAAAGTTTCTTGGGATGCTGCTGTATGTCACGGATATTATATTCAGTGGTCAACAGACAGTTCGTTTAATTCAAATGTTTCAGGGGCATATATTGAAAACAACGCCACCACAAATTATACTGTTAAGCTGCCTTCAGGTGCCGATAATTTCTATGTTCGTGTAAGGGCATATAAATATTATAACAATTCACGTATATTCAGCGATTTTTCAAGTCCATACAGTCTTGAAGATCTGCTTACTGTTCCTAAAGACTTCAATGTTTATGCTAGAGGCGATAAAGGTACTGACCTATATCTTGATTGGAGCGATGTGAAGAACGCTGACGGATATAAAGTATATATCGTTTCAGGCAGCGCAAGTTATTTCAAAGGAGATACAACTGAAAGCAGATTTACATTTACAGATCTTGTTCCTGCGTGGGAATATGACTGTCTCTTATACACATCTCCGAGCCCACGAGACGGACTCCTATCTCG
>URIN01000195.1 GCA_900547915.1 uncultured Clostridium sp.
GACACCATATACATGGCATTGGTGATCTTCATAGTGTCCTTGATAGAGCGCATTCTGTCTAATATTTCTCTTGCGTTAGCCATTATTCGCCTTCCCGAAATCGTCAATAGCATTCAGGATCTTATTCCTGAGCTCATCAGTAAGCGTTTTACCGTTTTGGATCTCATCCACGATATCAGAGCAGTTGTCCTCAAAATATTCAAGCATATCTGCCTGATATTTTTTTATTTTTTCTACGGGTACATTTATAAATTTCTTACCTATTGCACCAACAAGCGTTATAACCTGATCTGCCAGAGACATTGGGTGACCAAGCGGCTGCTTAAGAAGTTCCATAAGTCCTTTACCGTAGTTAAGACTTGTTTTAGTTTCTTCGTCAAGATCAGAAGAGAACTGAGTAAATACTTCCATTTCTCTGAACTGAGCAAGATCTACACGAAGAGAGCCGGCAGCCTTTTTCATTGCCTTTGTCTGAGCGGCGCCACCTACACGTGATACGGAAAGACCTACGTTTACCGCAGGGCGCTGACCGCTGAAGAACAGATCACTCTCAAGAAAGATCTGACCATCTGTAATTGAAATAACGTTTGTGGGTATATAAGCTGAAACGTCACCCGCCTGTGTTTCAATTATTGGAAGAGCCGTGATGGAACCGCCGCCGAGCTCATCTGAAAGTCTGCTTGAACGCTCAAGCAGTCTTGAATGAAGATAGAAAACATCGCCGGGATAAGCCTCACGTCCTGGAGACCTTTCAAGCAAAAGTGAAAGCGCACGGTAAGCAACTGCGTGCTTACTTAAATCATCATATACAATAAGAACATCCTTGCCGTTGTGCATAAAGTACTCTGCAAGAGCAGTAGCGGAATATGGCGCAATATACTGAAGTGAAGCAGAATCTGCTGCGCTTGAGCATACAACGATTGTATAATCCATAGCACCGCTCTTCTTAAGAGTGCTTACAAGCTTTGCAACGGTGGAAGTTTTTTGGCCGATTGCATTATAAATACAAATGCAGTTTTTGCCTTTTTGATTAAGGATTGTGTCAAGGGCAATTGATGTTTTACCTGTCTGACGGTCACCGATTATAAGTTCACGCTGACCTCTGCCTATGGGGAACATTGAATCTATTGCAAGAATACCCGTTTCAAGCGGAACGGATACAGATTTTCTGTCCACAATTGAAGGAGCGGCGTTTTCAACAAGTCTGTAATCTTCAGACTTAATCTCACCTTCGCCGTCAATAGGCTCACACAGAGCATTTACAACTCTGCCGATAAACGCATCACCAACGGGAACGCCCGCCTTTTTGCGTGTACGTTTAACCTTTGTGCCCTCATGGATCTCAGATTCATCACCGAAGAGTATGCAGCCTATCTGATTGCTTTTGATATCCTGAATCATGCCTTTCAGGCCGTTTTCGAAAACAACGATTTCGCCATACATAACATGTTCCATGCCATAGATAGTTGCGATACCGTCACCTACACAGATAACTGTGCCGACCTCTTCGCTTTTTTCACTGAAATCAAAATCCACTATTTTTTCTTTTAGTATGGAAATTATTTCGTTTGAATTTATGGTACTCATTTAATCAACTTCTCCAACCAAATTCCTTCTTAAACTGTCTATTCTGCCCTTGAGGCTTCGGTCATACACAGTATCACCGCACTGAATAATAAAACCACCGAGAATATCCGGATCTTTTTTGATAACAATTTGAGCGGAATCGGTTCCTTGTTTTTTGCATACAAACTGCCTGATCTTCTCAAGCTGTTCGTCATCGGGCGGATTCACACAGGTCAAAATCGCCTGTGCTTCTTTTGATTTTGCTTTCAGAAGCTCGTCATAAGCCTCACAAACAGGCAAAATCTGGGAAACGCAGCCGTTTTCACACATAAGCTTTATAAGATTTGCAGCTTCGCCCGTAAAAATCTCGTCAACAGCAGCATATTTTTCCTCTAAAGGGATAATGGGTACTGCCAGAAGTCTGCCCAAAAGCGGACAGTCCGAAAAAGCAGATTTTACTTCATCAAGCTGCGCTTTGGTGAACCCTGCCTCATACATGGCCTGGGCGTAATTAATCGCCGTCTGAGTCAGAACCATCATTATCAACCTCGTCTATAAAATCATTGTAAATGCGGCTGTCATTTTCCGCAGAAGTGTTGCCGGCAATTACCTTTTTTGCGGCGGCAATAGCAATATCCGCAATTTCACTCTGCGCAGACTGAAGCACCTGACGGCGTTCGTTTTCCACCGATTTATGGGCACTTTCGATAAGGCGATTTGCTTCCTCAGAAGCATTGGCAACGATTTTGCTGTACTGTACGTCAGCATTCTTTTTAGCGTTGCTGATTATCTCATTACGCTCTTCGTTAGCACCTTCAAGCATATCCTCATACTTCTTTTTAAGTTTGAGGGCATCCTGCTCTTTTTTATCAGCCTCTTCAAACTGCCCGTTGATGTGCTTCTTTCTTTCCTCCATAATCTTAAGGATACGGCCGAAAAGAAATTTTTTAGCAAACAGGTATAATATCAGAAGATTTACAGCTGTCCATAAAATATTCCAAAAGCTGATATCAATCATATTTACATTTTCCTTTCCGCGCCGAATTCAAGCGCAAAATTAGCCGAGCGTGAATTTAGCCGAGCATGAATATAATAAGGATGCTAGCTACCAAGCCGTATACTGCAGTTGCCTCTGCAAGAGCACCACCGAGAATAAGAGTAGTTCTTATATCTCCAGCTGCTTCAGGCTGACGTGCGATAGCGTCTGCAGCCTTACCAGTTGCCTTTGCGATACCGAAACCTGCAATTACACCGCCGAAAGCTGCAATAGCAGCAGCGATTGCTATAATAGATGTAGACATAAAAATTTCTCCTTTAATTTTAAAATATTTATTCTAAAGGGCCAGGCTACTATTCGTTGCCAATTGCCTCTTGAATATAAACTGAATTAAGAAATACAAATACATACGCCTGTATAAATCCGTCAAATATATCGAAATACAGGCTCAGCACTATCGGTACGAATACAGGCACAACCATCTTAATGAGTTCCATAAGAATATAAGCGCCTATGATGTTACCGAAAAGTCGCATACAAAGTGAAAGCGGTTTTATTCCTAACTCAAGCACATTATTGAAAACCACTATGGGCGATGGCTGAGCAAAACTTTTAAGCCAGCCTTTTGTGCCTCGAGCGTGAATGCTTGCATACTGAATATATATAATACTGCAAAGGGCAAGGCCCATTGTAACATTAATATCTTTGGTTGGAGGTTTAAATCCGAAAATGCCCACCATATTTGACGCACCGATCAAAACGGCGAGTGACATCAGCCATGAAAGATGTTCTTCCGCGCCTTCGCCAATATTTGTTCTGAAAAAGTTTGCCATTTTTTCAACACACATTTCAAGAAACAATTGGCGTTTGCTTATTTTGCCCTCTATTTTTAAATTGCGGGTAAGCAAAAGGGAAAGAATCATGATAACGGCCATTATTATCCACATAACCACGATTGATTCTTTAATAGTTATGTTTAAACCAAAAATATCGAATGAGAAAATATCTTTGCAGTTAAGCTCATCAACAAGCCTTTCGCCTATATCCAAAGCTTTCGCCTCCCCATTCACAAATTCACGCTCATTATAGCACTTCTTTTCCAATTTGCAACAGTTTAAATGCAAATTAAGTCCTGTCTCTTATA
>URIN01000196.1 GCA_900547915.1 uncultured Clostridium sp.
GATAGGAGTCCGTCTCGTGGGCTCGGAGATGTGTATAAGAGACAGGTTATAAATATGCAGCTTTTAAATTGTGCATTTTAACAAGTTGTTGCAGACCGGCGTATAATGAATTGGGGTGCTTTTTTTGCAATTACATAAAAATAAAGAGCTTCGCACCGTTGCAATAGCAGGCAGATGCCGCAGTGCGAAACTCAATCTCTTTGAGGAGCTTACGGGCTCTTTTGTGTGTGAGCTTTCCGAAACAGAGATAAAAGGAATGTTTTATTATAAATATAATGAGTATCTTGTGACTTATCTTTCCGATGACTGCTCGCCTGAGCTTGCGGGTGATTATGATTGTGTGATATATGTGATAAATGCCTGCCGACTTGAAAATGAACTTGTGGACGCCCTGCGCTTTTCTAGGCGCGCAGAAAGGTTTGTTGTGCTTATTTGTCATTCTGACAAAAAATACAGGCCGCCGCTTAATGTAAAACTTCTTTCGGGAGTCCTCGGAGCTCGGGCAGTGTTTCAAACACGTTTTAGTTCAAAAGGTGTAAACAAACTGCTTGATGCTATAGGAAAAGGCTTTTAAAAAAAACAAAGACCTTACCCGTTTTATTCAGGCAAGATCTCCGTTTCTTTCTATGGATTGCGTTAGATATCATAGCAATCCGGTGTTGCATTACAGGTGTCACCGCAACTATGCACCCGCATAACCAGCAACGGGGTTAGCTATAATTACAGCAATTAAAATATAACACTTTTATGTGAAAATTGCAATATTTTTTCACAAAATGTGAATAATTTTGTTACAACTTTAGCTATTTTAAAAAAAGTAATGCTTTAAACACGTATCAATAGTTTTAAGTGCTTGATAATTTCGTTCTTATTATAATTTATTTTTATTAATTCTTTTGTTGAAATGGGGTTTGCCTTGTGATAAAATAAAGAAAAATAAAGGCGGTGGTTAGATGGCTAATCTTAAAAGAGGTCTTATAGTTTCATGCCAGGCTGTAAAAGGCGAGCCTCTTTATGGTCTGCATATGATGGGGCACTTTGCTAGAGCAGCAGTGCTCGGCGGAGCCGCGGGTATCAGAGCAAACTATGTTTCCGATATAAAGGAAATTAAAGAGCAGGTTGATGTTCCCGTTATAGGTATCATAAAAGCGGAATATGAGGGCAGTGATGTTTATATCACTCCCACGCTGAAAGAAGTTAAGGAACTCCTCGGTTCAGGCTGTGAGGTAATAGCGCTTGACGCTACAAAGAGAGAACGTCCGGGCGGAGAAAAACTTGAGGACCTTGTAAAGTATATTCGTGAAAATGCTCCTGATGTGGAGATAATGGCTGATTGCTCCGATTTTGAGGAAGCAAAAGCGGCGGATGAAATGGGATTTGATTATGTAGGTACTACAATGAGAAGTTATACCCCGTATACTAAGGGCGTTTCAATTCCCGATTATGATCTGCTTAAGAAAATGACTTCAGAGCTTTCAGCAAAAGTAATTGCAGAGGGCGGTATATGGGAAAACCAACAGCTTCAGAAAGTTTTGGACTGTGATCCATACGCTGTGGTTATCGGCAGTGCCATAACAAGACCTATGGATATTACAAAGCACTTTGAAAGTGTCTTTGAAAAAAATAATTTTTATAATAAACAGGAGAAGTAAAATGCAGGATTTAAAAAAATTCAAGGGCTTGTTTTCAGCCCTGCTTACACCTTTCAACAAGGACGGCAGCATTAAGTATGATTCTATTAAAGACCTTGTAGAATTCAATATCAAACACGGTATTGACGGATTTTATGTAGGTGGCAGCACAGGTGAGGGTCTCCTCCTTTCCGATGAGGAAAGAAAAGAAGTGTTCAAGTGTGTTAAAGAGGCAACAGGAGACAGAGTTACTCTTATAGCACATGTAGGTACAATCTCAACCGATGCAGCTATTGATATGGCAAAATGCGCAGAAAGCCTTGGATACGATGCGATTTCAGCTGTTGCACCGTTCTATTACGGCTTCCCGCTTGACGCTATTCTTGGTTATTATCAGGATATCGCAAACAGCACATCTCTTCCTATGATCATATACAATTTCCCGAATTCAAGCGGCTTCTCTCTTACAAAGGAGATAGCAAACGATCTTTTCAAGAACGAAAAGTTTATCGGTATCAAACACACTTCAAGCGATATGTTTGCGCTTCAGAAATTCAAACAGCTTGACAGAGAAATCGTTGTTTACAATGGATTTGATGAAACTCTTCTTGCAGGTCTCGCAATGGGTGCTGACGGCGCTATCGGAAGTACATATAACTTTATGGGCAAGAAGTTTAAGAAGATAATGACAGATTTCCAGAACGGCAATCTCAAAGAAGCTCAGAAGGGTCAGAATGAGGCTGATGAGATCATTACAGAAATGATCAAGTACGGTGTATTCCAGTCCGAAAAAGCTATCCTTACAGAGCTTGGCGTTGATATGGGCGAATGCAGAAGACCGTTCCTGCCAATCAGCGATGAATGCCGTGCTTCTATGAAGAAGATTGCAGAAAAAATAGAGAAATAATGAACTGCTCCGAGATTAATATTCGCGACCCGTTTGTGCTTTGCGAAAACGGCAAGTATTATATGTACGGCACACGCGCCGCGGATTTCGGCAAAAAAACAGGCGGCTTTGATGTTTATGTTTCCTCTGATCTGAAAGAGTGGAGCAGTGCTGTTTGTTTTGACTCCGAAAAAGCAGGACTCAACAGGGAAGTCAACTGGGCGCCCGAGGTTCATAAGTATAACGGCAGATACTATATGTTTGCCTCTTTCACGCGGGAAAACGGACTTAGAGGCACTTACGCTCTTGAAGCCGACAGCCCGCTCGGACCTTTTCATCCGCATTCAAAAGGCGCGTTAACTCCTGATGATTGGGAGTGTATTGACGGTACTTTTTACAGCGAAAACGGGAAACAGTATCTTGTTTTCTGCCACGAGCATACACAGGCTGTTGACGGCGAAATATGTTATATCCCGCTTACAGATGACTTGACTGAAAGCGCAGGACAAGCGAAACTTATGTTTACCGCTTCTTCTCCTGAGTGGGCTGATAAAAAAGCCCCTGGTGAGCACTATGTTACGGACGGACCGTTTATGTACCGCACTAAGAGCGGAGCACTGCTTATGATATGGTCAACGTTTATAAACCATAAATACGCTCAGTGTGTGGCAAAGTCCGATAACGGCAGTATCACAGGCAGCTTTGAACACCTGCCTCTTCTTATAACCGATGACGGCGGTCACGGTATGATTTTCAGAGCGGGCGGTGAATTACTGCTCACGTTTCATTCGCCAAACCAAACGGGTTTTGAGCGCCCCAGGTTTATAAGACTTGAGGATTGCGGAGACTGCCTGAAAACAGTTTAGTTATAGAAAAAGCAAGGCTTAAGATTAATACAGAAGCCCTGCCTTAGTGATTTTATTGCAAATAATAAAACGCTTCCGTTTTGCGGAAGCGTTTTTATTTTTAGCTGAATGTGTAATAAAACATATTTGCAATGTTTTCAGGCTGTGCTGAAAATTTAAGCCTGTAAGTGATTCTCTCCATTTCAGAATGTGATGATTTTACATTGTTTACACATTTAACGGAAATATTTTCAGGCTTGATGCGGTTTCCGTTTTCAAGATAAACCGTTTTCTGCTCACCCGGTATAAGGTCAAATGAATTGTCTGAAAGCGGTGTGCTTTC
>URIN01000197.1 GCA_900547915.1 uncultured Clostridium sp.
GTGCTGTTTGAAATAAGGCCCGTATCCGCAATGGTAACGGGACTGCCCGCAGTTATTGAATCTGCGCCGGGGAAAGTGAGCACCTGTTCGTTAAATCCCTTATATCCTACTCTCATTTGTGTTCCTCCTAAATTCTGAATTCACTGAACGCACCCTTTGCGCCCTGCTCTTTCTGCTTTGCAAGCTGCGGGGAGGGCTTTTCACGCTGAGCACGCTGTTTTTCGAATGCCTCTTTAAAGCTTACTAGCTCTTTGGCTGTCATAACATCGGCAAGTTTTCTGAAAATCTCTATATCAAGCTGCGGCAGTTCCTTGCTGCACAGCTTTACAAGGTCTTTAATAAGACTTTTTCTGTATTCCCTGCCGAGGGCGGCGTCATCGCTGAGACTGCCTACAAGTTCAACTATGTAAGCCGCCTCTGTATCGGAAACAGCAGTGCCGCCCGATTTAAGTTTCTTAATAATATCTTCTGTCATAATACCGTCCTTTTCTGTATCAAACGCTTTTTCAACGCCCGCGTTTCTCTGGGCGGGCACGGCAACAAAACTAAATTCATAAGCATCGGTAACATCGTCAAGAATCGTATAGCAGAGCTTTCCTCCGTACGTTTTGCCGCCGATATGCCCGCAGTAAGATTCCGCTCTGTCTGCCCCGCAGACTGAGCATATTCTCTTTTTGGCACTGCAGGAAACGGAAACCTCTTTTTTAATTCCCGCGTCAATATCCTTGATGAGCGACTCGTTTTCGGGTGTGCGCACCATATACGCCTTTGCCTTGAGCGCAATATACGGTTCGCCGTCTGCTGTTGTTTTGCCCGCTGTTTTTTCAAGGCGGGTGTCAAAAATTCTTGCCGTCTGGTCCTGCGCTTTCATTGAATGGTCTTTGATACCCGTTTTGCCTATAAAAAGTTTCTGAAGCGCGGCGAGAGCGTTATTCGAGAATTTCTCAAAATCCCTGTCTATATCGTTGTCGCACAGAATTGCTTCAAACACATACAGTTCGTCCTCTGAAAGCTCACGGCGTGTAAACGCCCTAATCTTTTCAAAATCGCTTTCGTTGGGCGTGTATGTTTTAACTGTAAACATATCAGTCATCAGTGCCCTCCTTAAGTAATTTATCCGCCTGGGCATTGTAAAGGCGCGCCTTAGCGTGCTCCGTTTCATCCTGAAGCGTAATATTCGCCCATTTGATGTTTACCGGCAGATACAGAGAATTTACCTCCATATATTTTGCCGCTATCTTCATAAGCACGGGGGTTATTATCTTTCTGTAAGCCTCCAGCTCCGTTGTAAGCATATCCGCCTGCTGCTGGCTCATTCGCTCTGTGGTAGACCACGAAAATCCAAGCATATACGGCGGAAGTCCTGTTTTTGCAACTATCTGTTCCATAAGCTGCCTTACGGGAATTTCGCTTGAAAGCACGTTGTTGTCCGCGCCTATTACTTTTACGCTGACATCACCAACGGCAACAAAATCCTTTACGGTTTCCTTGCTGCTCATAGCGTCCTGCCACGCGCGGCATATCTGGTTTGCCCTGTCTCGCGCTATACCCGCATCCGTATCACCGTCTGCAGGCTTGTATGTTACGGCGTATCTTAGGTTGCCGGCGTGCTCCCAGTTTTCACCAATCGTGTTGTAAATGGTGAGCAGCACATCCGATATAAACGGAAGTCCCCGCAGAAGGCTAATTCCCAGAATACTGCCGGGCTCCGGATTGAGAGCGGAAAACAGGATAAGCTCCTGCCGCGGCAGTTTCTTGCCGCTGTTATAGAACTCAATATCAAGGTTGTTAGGAGCTCTTTTGACTTCAAGAGCGCTGAGCTCACCGTTATAGAGCGCATAAAAGCCGTTTTCGTCCGCAATCATCTCACCCGCGGCACTGCCGTAAGTGAGCAGGTCCGAAAGATAAGTGGAAACAAACGCGCTGATACCCGTCTGGTTTCCGCCAACGCAAATACCGTCAAAGAATTTGTTCATCTGTGTATCTATCTGCTCATTTCCAGTTTCAAACTCAAAATCATTCATAAGCCTGATTATTTTGAGCACGGCTGCGTCTATCACAGGCACGTTTTCCCTGAGCGACTTATACACACGGTTGTTAAGGCCGAGATTCATAAAGCCGCCCAGGTTTACACACGGGTGGTTTGAAAAAGCGCTTGTCTGCACCGCTGCTGCAGTGCCTGCGGCTTTGCCCGACTTTCTTTTACTGAACAGGCCCAAGCTTTCACATCCTTTCTACCGCGAATGTGTAGATATCACTGCTTTTGCCGTATAAAACGGTTGAAACGAAGTAGCGAATATCATCCATTGCGTGGTCGTTTTCTTTTTTCGGCGAATCCCTTTTTATATCGTTGTCCCAGTGGTATATCGAAAATTCCCTTATTGTATCCTCGCAACATGGGTAGAAATAAATATCCTCATCTTTAAGCGCGCGGCACACAAGGTTTATGCCCTTAAGAACATCGTTGTCCGCCTTTATGACCCTGTATTTGCCGTGGCGGCGCACCGTTTCTGAAAAGCTTGCCGCAGACGGGTCTATGATAAGCGCCTCAATTTTTCTGTTTCCCGCAAGTTCACACAGGTGTTTATAATATTCCTCATCAGTAAGCTGAATGCCTGCGTCCCTTGCGCTGTGGTAGTATTCGCCGATTCTGTACCACTTTGAGCCGCTTTTGCCCCAAAGCCCAAGCGAAAACGGATTTACTGTGCCGTAATCGCATGAAAGGTAATACTGAGAAAAGCCGCCGCTGCTTTTCCTGATATGCCTTTTTGCGCTGAACATAGGGTAAACAAGGCCGTCAGCCGCAACCCATTTCCCCTCAATAAACCTTTCGTAAAACGCGCCGGAATAAAGATTTTTATAGCGGCTGATCACCTCAGGTGAAAGGGAGGGATTATCCTCCATAGTAAAATGAAGGTAAAGCATTTTCTTCTGCTCTTTTTTCAATATCCACTCGTTATAAAACCAGTGAAACGGGTGCTCCGGATTACAGTTGAACCAGTATTTGGCATCTTCCAGCGAGCACCTTGCAAGCGCCTGCTCAACAAAAGAACGCGGCATAAGCGCCGCCTCGTCAAGCATAACGCCTCCCAGGGTCATACCCTGAATCAAAGAGGCGGAGGATTCATCACGGCCGCCGAAAAGGTAAAAGCGGTTGCGCCTGCCGCCTCTTTCTATCTCAATAAAATTGCGGCTGAGCTTGTAACTGCAGGCAAAGCCGAGGGAGGTAAGAACGGGAATAAGCGGCGTGACCACATTGCGCCTGAGTGACGCAATAGTTTTACCGCATATTGCAAAAGAAGTTTCGTTGAAGCGGTAAAATGCCCAGCTAATAAAGGAAATGCTCATACACAGCGTTTTTCCCGAGCGCACTGCGCCGTCACATATAATGCCGTTTTTATCAGCGGCGGGACTGCCCTGGCACCACCACGTAAGAACGGCAAGCTGTTTCGGCGAAAAAGGGTAAAAACTATTCGCCATAATCACCGCTGAGGGTGCCCGCGGCGTTTTTGGCGCCCTCCTCAAGCGCCCTATAAAAACTGAGAGGTTCTGAAGAACCCGTTTCGGAATATTCCCACAGCTTTTCAAGCGCTTTTATCCTGTCAAAAAACTTTATTTCCATACCGCCGCCTTTCGGCTTTTTTATCTCACTGATATTGAAAAGATTATATTCGGGCAGTTTATCAAGTATTTCAC
>URIN01000198.1 GCA_900547915.1 uncultured Clostridium sp.
CAGCGTCAGATGTGTATAAGAGACAGTAGTAATAGTGCGCCTGACGGCGTATAAGTAGTTAAAAGTTAAAATTACCCGCCTTGAACAACGTCAAATATTATTGTATAATGATTTTCCGAGGGCGGTGAAAGATGTGAGTCTTAAAGACGACATTTTGAAAAAGCTGCGTGTAAGCGGCACATATATAAGCGGAGAAGACCTTGCAAAGGACTTCAGCAAGAGCCGCGCGGCTGTATGGAAAGCCGTAAACGCACTCAGAGATGAGGGGTACCCCATTGAGGCGCATACAAAAAAAGGTTACCGCCTTGCTGAAAACTCCGACGTGCTAAGCGCAGACGAAATTTTGAACTTTGCTGAAAATAAAATAAAAGTATTTTACGAAGAAACAGTTGATTCCACAAACAATTACGCAAAAAGAATACTTGCTGACGGTGAAAACGATGTTTTCCTTGCAGTTTCAGCTCAGCAGACTGCAGGACGAGGCAGACAGGGCAAAGTGTTTTACTCCCCTAAAGGCACAGGGGTATATATGAGCCTTGTTGTTCACCCCGATTCACCGCTTCAAAACGCTGTTTCAGCAACTACCGCGGCAGCTGTTGCAGTATGCAGGGCAATTGAAAAAATAACAGACAAACACCCCGGCATCAAATGGGTGAACGATGTTTTTCTGGACGGGAAAAAGATCTGCGGAATTTTAACAGAGGCAGTATCAGATTTTGAGAGTGCAACCGTTTCCTCAGTTATTATTGGAATAGGAGTAAACATAAAAACTGCCGATTTTCCGGACAGCGTTGAAAACGGAGGATGCCTTGATGCAGATGTAGGCAGAGCAAGACTTGTTGCAGCAGTCAGCGATGAACTGCTTAAAATAGTAAACGGCTCTTATGATGATTTTATTGACTATTACAGAAGCCACAGCATTGTTATAGGAAAGAACATAAAATATCTGGAAAACGGAATATGGAAAGAGGCGAAAGCCACAGGTGTTGACGATTTCGGCGGACTGGAGATTATTTTGCCGAACGGCGAACATCAAACACTTAGAAGCGGCGAAATAACCATAAGAGAAATATGAAAAGAAAATTCAGCATAAAATTAATCAATATAAAATTTTTAAAAACAAAAAAAGGCAAAGCCTTAATTTCAGCGGTGGCGCTGATAGTAATTGCTGCACTATGCGCAGCAATACTGTTTTCTGTTCGTTCTGCCGAAAAGCCAAACCTGTTTGAAACAAATGCTGAATATGTTGAAGGTATTGACGTTTCAAGCCATAACGGACAGGTAAACTGGCAGTCGGTTGCAAACGCGACTGATTTTGCTATAATCAGGGTTGGCTACCGAGGCTATGGCACGGGCGCTGTTGTAGAGGACAGTATGTTTGCAAACAACATAAGCGCCGCAAACGATGCCGGTATTCCCACGGGAGTATATTTTTACTCACAGGCTGTAACCCCAGAAGAGGCTCGAGAAGAAGCTGATTTTGTGCTTGACGCAATAAAAAAATATGATGTTGATCTGCCCGTGTTCATTGATTATGAATACGCGCACGGCAGCGAGGGTGAGCTAACAGGCAGGCTTTATGACGCAAAGCTATCAACCTCAGAAGCGGCAAAAATCATCAATGCTTTCTGTGAAAAGATAACAATGAGCGGCAGACATGCCGGCGTGTATTCCTCCTCCTCAATGTTCAATCAACACATAAACACATCTCAGCTGAAAGACGACCTTTATATTTGGGTTGCCGATTATAACGAAGCTGTCTCATATCTTGGCGCGTATGATATTTGGCAGTATACAAAAAGCGGCTCATGCGATGGCGTCAACAGCAAGAGCGTGGATATGAACTACTGGTTCATAAACGGATAATACCGAAAGGATGATTTAATGTTACTTAAAAAAGGATTACGCTCGGCAGCTGCATTTCTGCTTGCTGCCATCATGGTATTTTCTTTCCCAGTTTCAGCAATGGCTGTAACAACAAGCTATTCGAAATACACGGACAAGACTTATACCCACAACACGAAATTTGACAGTTATGAAAAGCACAACGGTATTGATGTATCCTCACACAACGGAACTGTAAACTGGCAGAGCGTTAAAAATGACGGAATTGAATACGCCGTAGTACGCGCAGGCTTTACCGGTTACACAAAATCAAAGCACTCCATAAATGCTGATCCAAATGCAGCAAACAACATTACCGGAGCAAAAAAAGCCGGCCTTCCTGTAGGCGTTTACTGGTTCTCACAGGCGCTTAATGAGGACGAGGCAAGAGCTGAGGCTCAGAAAACTCTTGAGATACTCGGCGATTACAATTTGGAACTTCCCGTTTTCTATGACTATGAATTTTACGGCGTTGCAGACGGCAGACTTGATTCTGCGTGGGCAAATAAAACAATAACAAAAGCTCAGATGACGGCAAATGTACGCGCGTTCTGCGAAGTTATCGAAAATGCAGGATATGAAGCTGCCGTATATGCTAACAAATCTTTTCTTACAGATCAGATCGATGGTGCAGGCCTTTCAAAGGATTACAAAATCTGGCTTGCTCACTTTACAACGAAAACAGATTATACAGGTGACTACTATATGTGGCAGTATACCGAGAGCGGTAAAGTAAGCGGCATCAGCGGCACTGTTGACTGCGACTTTATGTATCTGCCCAAGGGTGTTGAAGTAGGCACTGCTATCAGAAACTTCAATGTATATGCCCGCGGCAACGGCGGAAAAGACCTGTATCTTGAATGGGACGAAGTTCACGGCGCCGATAGATACGAAATATATACGGTTACAAAAGGCAATGAATATCTTAACGGCGAATCTTCAGAAAGCAAATATAAATTCACAGGCCTTACCCCCACATGGGAATATGATGTAAAAGTAAAAGCGTATAATCAGGATGACGAACTTGTAGCCGAAAGCGGAATTTACAGAATTTGCGCCGGCAACGCGCCTGTTGAAAACATTAAGCTAGCATGGAACTCATCTTCAAGTGTAAACATTTCTTGGGACGCTGTTTCAGGTCACGGCTATATTGTTCAGTGGTCAAAGAACAAGGACTTCTCAACATCAGCCGGAAGTGCTTATGTTAACGGTTCAGGCAACACAAGCTACACGCTTAACATTGCAAACGCCAAGGACTATTATGTACGCGTAAGAGCATACAAGAATTTCAATGACAGCATTGTAGTAGGAGATTTCTCTCAGGCTGTCAAACTTGACAAAGCCCTTGCCCCCGCGGACGGATACAACGTATACGCACGCGGCAACGGCGGTAAGAATCTCTACCTTGATTGGAATGACGTTTCCGGAGCTGACGGTTACAAAGTATATATCGTATCAGGCAGCAAGGAATACTTAAAAGGCGATGTAAAAGAAAGCAAATTTACTTTCACAGACCTTACACCTTCATGGGAATACAACGTAAAGGTAGTTGCATATAACGATTACGGCACTGCGTCTTCTATGACAACCGTTGGGGCAGCACCCGCAGCTCCTGTTGGACTTGAAGTTGAAGCAAGCGAAAACACAATAAAAGCGACTTGGGATGTAGCATCCTGCCACGGTTATTACATTCAGTGGGCAACAGACGAAAGCTTCAAGAATGTTGTAGGCGGTGAATATATCAACGGCTCAGGCAGCACAAGCTATACAATAAATGCGGATTCATCACAGTCTTATTACG
>URIN01000199.1 GCA_900547915.1 uncultured Clostridium sp.
GCTATTCGTCGGCAGCGTCAGATGTGTATAAGAGACAGAATGAACGTTGCTCGCAGAACGTGCGGATATATTGGCACACAGTTTTGGAATCAGGGCAGAACTCAGGAAATCAGAGACAGAGTTCTTCACCTGTAATACAAATAAAATCAAAGGAGCGGGAGCGCGGCGATTTTCGTGCGCTCCCTTTGTTTTATTATGAACATCGCGGAAATTAAAACAAACGATATAGCAAACGGCGAGGGTGTGCGCACCTCTGTTTTCGTATCAGGCTGCCGCCACCACTGCCCTGAATGTTTCAATGAGATTGCTTGGGATTTTAATTACGGCAAAGAATGGAATGAAGAAACCAAAGAGTACATACTTTCATCTTGCGCTCCGCCGTGGATTGCAGGTCTTTCTGTTCTGGGCGGCGAACCGTTTGAGCCTGAAAACCAAGAAGGATTGCTTGAGCTATTAAAGGATTTCAAGGAGCGTTATCCTCTCAAGACGGTTTGGTGTTACAGCGGCTTCACGCTTGAGCAGATAATTGGAAAAGAAAAAAGCCGCGCCTTTACCAAAACGGCTCAGGAAATGCTGAAATATATAGATATTCTTGTTGACGGCAGATTTGAAAAAGAGCTTTATAACATTGCTCTCAACTTCCGCGGCTCTGAAAACCAAAGAGTTATCGACCTCAAAAAAACTCTTGAAAGCGGAAACGTTACACTTTATCTTGAATAAAAATTTTAACAAAAAAAGCAAAGTCCGATGGACTTTGCTTTTTCTTTTACATAATATCTTTTTCTATATTAATTTTTCCGTTTTCAAAAATTGCTTTTAGGCCGTTACTTTCAACTGAAGTGTATATCTCTGCTCCGCTGTATTTTTTAATGCGCGCCTGAACGCTTTTATGCACACGTTTTTTCGTGTTAAGGATTACAGCAATATCGGGATTAAGAGTCTTGAGCCAAAACGCGGAAGAAGAAAATTCATATCCGTGATGACCAACCTTAAGCAGATCGACCTTTCCTATCTTCGGCGCAAATTCTTTTTCACCGCCGCATTTCCAGTTCATATCTCCAGGCAGGAGCGCCCGACATCCGTCACACTCAACAAGCGTTATAACAGAATTTTCGTTTTCACCTGTCTTGCGCCATCGCTTGACAACTTTTCCGTTAAAAAATCTGATTTTAAAATCCCCTAGATTAAATGACACGCCGTCAAACTCTGTTTCAATAGGAACATTTTTCTTGATAAGGGCATTCCGCATCTGGTCATATACTTCCTGATTATCCCACTGAGTTCGTTCAAGATAGTTTATTCCCGCCCCGTTGTAAGGCTTTAAAAACGCTTTTTTAACAACGACCTTATCATCTTCAATCACGGTATCAAAAGCGCCGATATGGTCCGAATGAGCATGCGTTCCGAGCACAAAATCAAGAGTCACAAAGCCGTCCGCACCCATGCAATTTTTATGCAGATACTCAACTACTTCCTTTTCGTATCCCGGATATTTTAGAGCAGGCTTATTTGGCGGATACTCTGTATCCTCACCCGCATCTATCATAGCAAAATGCGTACCACTCTGAAGTATAATACAGTCTGAATATCCTGTGTTCAAAAAATGGATGCAGTTCATACAAGCACTTTCTTTCCTATGAGTTTTTCCAGACAGCACATAATATTTTCATTATTTGAGCAGATAATGCCGTTACTGATTGCCTTAAGTTCATCACAGGCATTTGAGACGGCAAGGCAATGTCCTGCCGCTCTGAAAAGGGTGATATCGTTTTTGCTGTCACCCACCGCTACAACATCGGCAGTGTTGATGCCGGCTAAACTGCACAACGCTTGAAGTCCTGTTCCCTTATTTATACCGGTATTCATTATCTCAAGATTATTACTCATAGAAGTAGTAATCTCAAGGTTTGGGAAACAGGCTTTTATTCTGCGTCTGCATTCTGCTCTCTCCTGCATATTTCTGAAGAACACATCAAACATCTCCAGCTTAAACGCAGGGTGTGAAATAATTGAATAAAGATTTTTCACGGCTATACGGCTTCTGCGTATCTCTGGCAGAAAATCAGGGTCTATACGGTAATAATCAAACCCCTCATCATTGAACTTATCAGTATCCACAAGAGGTATTCCGTTTGTGTAAAGCTCTACAAAAGTTTCTGCCGTGTCAAGAATTCGTGACACACCTAAGGCTGTTTCACGATCTATATTTTTTAAGAACGCAACACCCTTACCGCGTTGATAAACAGCGGCGCCGTTGGAATAGATTATGTATTCAATATATTTGCATTCCAGAAGTTCTTCCGGAATTTCGAAAAAAGTGCGTCCCGTCGCAATAACCGTGCGCACACCCATTTCATACAGGCGTTTTATTGCGTCCAGATTTTCACGGCTGACGCTTGTACTGTCTGACAGCAGGGTACCGTCCAAATCAGTTGCAATTACCATTTGCTTTTCTCCTGAAAGATCCCCGCCTAATTTGAATTATATACCGTTCTATTGGATATGTCCATAGGGTGGGGATATTTATTATAACGAACTTAGATATAATTTCAGTAAACGGGTTTGACAATGAATACCTAAGCATAAAGCTTCCGGCAACAGAACCGAACCACGAACTGAAAATGATATTGAAAACTGCAAGCAATAAATACAGAAACGAACTGTAAGCGGGGTTGACATCAGAATGAAAAGTTATTTTCCTATTCATAAGATACGCCGCAACATAGCCCGCAGTAGTTGAAATAAGATAGGCATAAAGATAGCCTTTATAACGAATACCGAGAAATGACAGGATTTCACTCTGAGGCAGGGGCTGTGAATTAAGGGGTTTAAAAACCCAATAAAGCAGCACCAGATAAACGCATATATCAAGCAACGATGTTACAATAACGGTAAAATTGAATTTAACGAATTTCCAAAGTTCACTGTGCTCCGCAGCAAATTTATTAATTCTCTTTCTTGTCATACTCCGGTTTTTTCTTTCTGTGAATTACAAAGCGATTGAGAGGATAAGTCCATATAGTGGGCACAGTCATTACAACAACTTTCATAATCATTTCAACAATTACAGTATCATGACCGCTGTTTGTTACTACAGTGCCGAGAAACGCACCGAACCACGTATTGAAAGCAATTGTACAAACAACCATTACAGCATAAATAATAGTTGAAAGAACGGGATTTGCGTCTGCTTTAAACGTAAGTTTTCTGTTCATGATATAAGCAGCCGCATAACCGATAGTTGCGGAAATAGCATATGAATAGAGGTAGCCTACATATTCAATGCCCAAAAAATCGAGAACAGGATTATCCGTAACGGGCACTTCGTTTAAGGATTTAAAAACCACATACTGAAGGAACATAAACACACCAAGTTCCAACACAGAAGTGCTTGCTCCGGTAAACGTGAATTTTATAAACTTCCATATCTCAGCATGCTTATCCGTAAACGCCTTAAACTTTTCTTTCATACTGTTTTTCCTTTTACCTTTCTTTCCTTAAGCCCTTCAGCGACTTTAGACGCCACAGCGGCAACGCCGGCAAAAATAAGTACACAGCCTGCAAAATTCCACACCAGATCATCTGGAAGACTGCATACAAACAAAACTGCGCCGCCTGCCACGCTGAGCAGGGCAAATAAAATTTCAAATATATTAGAACTGTCTCTTATACACATCTCCGAGCC
>URIN01000200.1 GCA_900547915.1 uncultured Clostridium sp.
TTTTTTCCGTTACCTATAAGTATAATATTTGCGCCTGTTGCCGCACAGTCTATGCAGTTTAAAAAAGTAACAGGCAGGCCGCACGCTTCAACGCAGACATCAAACATATTTCCGTTTGTAAATTCTTCTGCCGCTTTAACAATATCGGTTTCTTTAGTGTTTACCGTACAGTCCGCTCCGTATTCCTTAGCAAGGGCAAGCCTGTTATCAAGCAGATCGGCAATCATTACCTTTGCGCCCATTGCTTTTGCTTTAATAAGGGCGAAAAGACCTATCGGGCCCGCTCCCATTATAAGAAGATTATCGGATTCTTTTATTTGAGCCCTTGACAATGCATGGCAGCTTATTGAAAACGGCTCAATAAGCGCAAGTTCTTTTGCCGAAAGTCCCTTTCCGCTGATTATCCTTTCAATAGGCATCGTTATGTATTCCTGAAAACTTCCGTCACGCTGAACACCCATTGTTTCATTTCCTGTGCAGGCGTTTACAATGCCTCTTTTACAGGCATAGCATTTTGTGCAGTTGAAATAAGGATTTGCCGTAACTATATCACCCGGCTTAAGTCCTTTATCGTTTGGCTCAATCTCAACTATCTGGGCACTGAATTCGTGGCCCGGAATTCTGGGATAAGTGGTAAAAGGCTGGTTGCCCGTATAGGACGCAACATCCGCTCCGCATATTCCGCAATATTTGATTTTAAGCAGGGCTTCTCCTTTTTTTGCAACGGGTTTTTCTTTATCTTCAATTCCGATTTTAAACGGTTCTGTAATTTTTACTGCTTTCATATTATCTTATCGCTCCAAATCAATGTATTTGCTGTTCCAGATCACCGCTGTTTTAAGCGGCGCACCTTTGCAGTATATTTTATTTTCATATGCCGATATAGGATCTTCGATGAACTCATCTTTATCTATCAGTTCAACAAGCTCATCAAAACGGCTTTTGCACAATATTTCAATAGCCTGCTCCATATGCTTTTTGGTGAAGTTGATAGAAGACAGTATCACCTGGTTTTTGAAACCGAACGGCATTGTGTCAAACGTTACCTTCGGGCCGAGTGAAAAGCTGTTATAAATGCCGTTGCACCCAAGCACGCCGTGTTCAAACGCTATTTTATGCTCAATATCTGTTCCGCTGGCGCCGACAAAAACAGTTGCTCTGCCGTTTATTTTTTCTATAATACTCTGAGCTGTCTGTTGAGCGGTCATTGAATCACTGCAAAGATATTGAGCATTAACTACTTCTTTGGCAAAGCAAACTTTATCGCTGTTTTCAGGACTTCTGCCCACAAACAAAATATTTGCCTGCGGATGATTCAAGCGTATCTGGTGAGCAATAAACAGTCCGGTAGTGCCAAGTCCGAAAACAACCACCTTTTCAAAAGTGCTGTGATACGCCAGATTTTTTGCCAATATCTCACTGCACTGATTTTTCGCAAGTTCCACTCTGAAATTCTGAGCAACTCCTATATCGCACATTCTTTCATGCTGAAAGATAGCACAGGCATAAGGATCGGAAAACACAAGCCTTTTGGCAAGGCTTAAAGGCAGTTTTGCAGGACCCTCATATTCTTTGGGTAAATGCAAAAGCATATCCGGATTAAAATAATTACGGTCACAGAAGATACCGTCCGCGCCGTCACAGCCATATTCAAAATAGCTTTCTTCTTCTGTAAATCTTGTGGGATCATAACTGTTTCCGCCTCTTATAAGCAAAATGGCAAACCGATTTTCGCCCGGAACCCAAACAACACCCTCATGACCGTTTATCAGACGGGATTGCCCTGCGGGGAATTTTTTATCAAGTTTGCCCGCTCTTCCCATTTTCATAAGTTCATAATCAGTTCCGCAAAATCCGCAGAAAACCGGAATTGCTTCTATGCCGGATTTGGGCTTTTCTGTGCGAAGCTGCTGGCGCTGCGGATTGATTAGTTCCACACTGCCGTATTGAAGCGGTTTGTTTTCATCATTAACAAAATATGTTGCGAATGCTTTCATTTTAATACACACCCTTTTTTAAGAATTATGTTGGCGTATTGCCGCCTTTCACCCGTGGCAACAACGGCATAAGCTTTTTTTGCTCTTTCATAATAATCAAATCTCTCCATAAAAGACATTTGAGTTTCGGGACTGTATTTATTCAGAATATTTTTATACTCTGACCAAACAGAAACATCCGCATTGTCTCCTTCGCATTTTTCCATTAAAATAAAATTACAGCTGTCATATTGGTCAAGCGGGAAAAGCTCCAGAATGCCCGATAAAAGTTTTGGCATCTCAATTCCGTCCGCTCTGACTAATCTTTTAGCCATTGAAGCGGAAGGAAAATTTGCATCTGCAAGAACAATTTCATCTCCGTGACCCATTTCACAAATTATTTTAAGCAAATCGGGTGATATTTGCGCAGGTATTCCTAATAACATATCTATCCTCTGTCTGTTTTAAAATTCAAGTATTTCGGCATTTACGCTGTTATTTTTATCAAGCGTTAAAAGGGTGCCGCCCAAAGTGTTGAAATCAAAGTTGCAGTTATAAGAACTCTTTGTCATATAACAAAGCTTAACTCCGTCATATTCAGAAATAAAATTATTAAGGTGGTCATGGCCGGCAAAGAGATGAGTGCCGTTATTTTCCTTGAACACCTGGAAAAATCCTTCGTTTTCAACAGCGGTGTAGGAATCTTCGCCTCTGTGCCCTGACTCATATTCGCCGTTTACTTCTTTGTATTCAGGAACAGGCACATGCATAAATGCCATATTGGGAACAGGACTGCCTGTTGTTTCAGCAATGCCGTCTACCGCCCATTTATACCACTCTATCATATTCTCGTTAACGCCGCCGTCCGTTACTTTTCCGTCAACTATTCTGAATTGGCCGTCATCCATTAAAAACAGAGAATATACGGGCTTGCCGTTTCGCGTGATATTAACGATATAGTTGCCCATACCGTTCATTCCCTCAGGGCCGCATTCAAAAAGTGAATATTCGGCGTTTTCATAAATTTCCGCAAGCTTTGCTTTGTCCGCTCTGCCCTCATAGTCATGATTGCCGAACACCGGCGCCCACGGAATTTCAAATCCGTCCATAAAATCTGCAAACTGCTGAGTGCATATATCGTTCCAGGCAGTAAGCACTGAGTCGCCGCCCACAATTATCAGATCAGGCTGAGCCTCATTGATTAACTGCTTGAGCTTAATTCTGCTCATGGTGTCTAAAATAAAATTAGTTCCGAGCCAAGAAGCTCCGAAAGTTGCGTGGTTTCGGATATGTATATCTGTTAAGCAAAGAATTTTGAAATCCTCATCGCCCGCTTCAATAGACTGGGCGTAATCCGGAGTATATGTATCGGTAACAGACCATTCATCGCACACCGCCACACCCTTTTGCAATTCAAGCGCTATTGACGCAAAAACAGCATTGCACACAATAACAATGGCCGCCCAAACACAAATAATTCCTATTATTACTTTTACGGGTTTTTTTGATAAAAACTTTTTCATATGTCTATCCTCTCAAATTATAATTTTTTTTGCGGAAAATCCAGACATCCGCTCATGTACTAATTTGTTTCATCACCATAAAAATCTGCTCAAATACATGCCGCATTTTATCAGAATTACACTTGGAGCAAAAATCTGTCTCTTATACACATCTCCGAGCCCACGAGACGGACTCCTA
>URIN01000201.1 GCA_900547915.1 uncultured Clostridium sp.
GGAATATAGCCGTGCAATCCACACGCAGTGCCTGCGTTCCCTGGTGATAATTCGGGGCGCATTGCCATAGGCGCGGCGGAGGAATAACCTAAAGGAGGAATTTTATAATGGCAAATGTAGTTTCTATGAAACAGCTTCTGGAGGCCGGTGTTCATTTCGGTCACCAGACAAGAAGATGGAACCCCAAAATGGCGCAGTACATTTTCACAGAGCGTAACGGCATCTATATCATCGACCTTCAGAAAACAGTAAAGAAGCTCGATGAGGCTTATATGTTCGTTCGCGATCTTGCCGCAGAGGGCGGTTCAATCATTTTCGTTGGCACAAAGAAGCAGGCTCAGGAATCCATCAAGGAAGAGGCTGAACGTTGCTCAATGCCTTACGTAAATGCTCGTTGGCTCGGCGGTATGCTCACAAACTTCAAAACAATCCGCGGTCGTGTTGCTCGTCTTGCTCAGCTCAAGAAGATGAGAGAGGACGGCACCTTTGACCTTCTTACCAAAAAGGAAGCAGCTGGTCTTGAACTTCAGATCGAAAAGCTTGAAAAGTACCTCGGCGGTATCACCGAAATGAAGAAAGTTCCGGACGCTATGTTTATCGTAGATCCCCGCAAGGAGAGAATTGCCGTATCAGAGGCTATCAAACTTGGTCTTCCCATCGTTGCTATCGTAGATACAAACTGCGATCCTGATGAGATCGATTATGTAATTCCCGGAAACGATGACGCTATCCGTGCCGTAAAGCTTATTGCAGGCGCTATGGCTTCTGCTGTTATCGAGGGCAGAGACGGCAGTGACGTTGCAGCTGATGAAGCTGAGGCTCCCGCTGAGGAAGCTCCCGCAGAGGCAGCAGAGGAAACAGTTGCTGAATAATTCAGATTTTACGTAAATTTAATAGTTTGGAGGAATTGTAATGAATTTTACTGCTCAGGATGTTAAAACTCTCCGCGAAAAAACAGGCGTTGGCATGATGGAGTGTAAAAAGGCTCTTACAGAGGCTGACGGCGATATGGATAAGGCAATCGACTATCTCCGTGAGAGAGGTCTTGCCGCAGCTCAGAAAAAGGCAGCAAGAATCGCTGCCGAGGGTATCGTTCTTTCATATGCAGACGAAGCTGCTAAAAAGGGCGTTGTAATCGAAGTTAACTCAGAAACAGACTTCGTTGCAAAGAACGAGAAGTTCGTTAACTTTGTTACAGACTGTGCTAAAACAATCATCGCAACAGGCGTTGCTACCGTTGAGGATCTTGCTGCTGCAGAATATATGGGAACAGGCAGAACAGTTGCAGAAACTCTTAACGATCTTATCCTTGCAATCGGCGAGAATATGAAGATCCGTCGTTTCGAGGTTATGGACGGTGTGCTTGCAACTTATGTTCACGCAGGCGGTTCAGTAGGCGTTATGGTTGGCTTTGATGTAGCAGACGAATCAAAGGCTGCTACTGCTGAATTCAAGGATATGGGCAAGAACGTTGCAATGCAGGTTGCAGCTATGAACCCTGCTTATCTTGATGAAGCTTCTGTTCCTCAGGAGATCATTGATCATGAAAAGAGCATCCTTGCTTCTCAGATGAAAGAAGATCCGAAAATGGCTTCTAAGCCCGAGGCTGTTCTTGCAAAGATTGCAGAGGGCAAAATGGGCAAGTATTATAAAGAAAACTGCCTTGTTGACCAGGAATTTGTTCGTGGTGATCTTTTCGACGGCAATGTTAAGGGCTATGTTGATTCAGTTGCCAAAGCACTTGGCACAGAGATCAAGATTAATTCCTTTATCCGCATGACAAGAGGCGAAGGCCTTGAAAAGCGTCAGGAAAACTTTGCAGAGGAAATCGCAAAGCAGATCAACGGCTAATCAAAAAGTATTTAGAGGTTGTCATAAGACAACCTCTTTTTTTGTTGCAATTGATAGAAATTTATTTTTCGGAAAATCGATTCGTCGTTGCGGATTGGTGTGTTGTAGACTTTAATTCTATAATATGTTATATTTGTTTAAGGATGTTTTTGGATATAAGGATGGACTTATCTATGGCTAAAAATGAAATTGTTGTGCTTACCAATATGTGTATGATATACGATGATAAGGGTAATATCGTTGTCCAAAACAGAGTTGATCCCGAATGGTCGGGAGTTATATTTCCGGGCGGGCATGTGGAACTAGGGGAATCCTTTACTCAGTCAGTTATCCGAGAGGTTTATGAGGAAACAGGATTGACAATTTCACACCCCAAAATATGCGGCATAAAACAGTTCCCTTCAAAAGACGGTGCACGGTATATCATTCTGTTTTATAAAACGGATAAATTCACCGGTAAACTACGCTCGTCTAGTGAGGGAAAAGTGTTTTGGATAAATGAAAAAGACCTTTCCAACTACCCGCTTGCAAAGGATTTTGAAGAAATGTTTGAGATTTTTAAAAACGATGATTTGCAGGAATATCAGTGGGTTAGAAACGGCAATGAGTGGGAGAAAAAGATATACTGAAAGATTTATAGGTGTATTATGTGGAGATATGAAAAAGACGGCTCGGCTTGTATTATTACAGCTGTAAAACATATTGAAAGCTGCCACAGTTCTTTTGATCTTAAAGAACTGCCTAAAACCGCTGTGTTGTTTTATATGCACGGCGGAGAAAAATATACGTGTGAAAATTATGATACAGTGAAATTATCTGATAAATTCCCAAGATTTCTCAATGCTTGTCCGATTTATAGATTTAGCAATAATGATGTATGCTTTTTGGACGGCGGAAGAGGAGCACCTCAGGCAGTTGATACAATTGAAACACTTTGCGCGCTCGGTGTTGAAAACGTTGTTTCAGTTGGAATGTTCGGCGCTTTTTCCGATGATATTCAACCAGGAGACATAGTTGTTCCGTGTAAAGCTTTTGTCGAGGAGGGTGCTTCTCTTCATTATTACTCTAAAATTGATTATTCTCAGCCAAATAGTGAATTGTGTAAAGCGGCAGTGTAAGCCTTAGAAAGTTCAAAATCTCTGCCCATAGTTTCAACCGATGCCGTATACCGGCAGACTTTTTTCAAAGAAGAGATGTGGAGAAAACAGGGTGCTGTGGGTGTTGATATGGAAACCTCCGCGCTTTTTAGCGTAGGGAAATATCTGAATATGAAAGTGGTTTCTATACTGATTGCTTCAGATAAACATCCGTTGTCGGAAAACGGGAAAGCATGGAAATGGTCGATGAGTATGGAAACAAGATGTTCCTTTTTCGAAAAGTGTATTGATTTTTCATTGCAGACTGTTAGCTCAACATTTTAAGAAACGGTAAAAAATGACTGAAAAACTGAATGCTGATAAAATGTTAGTACCGTATGGTCCTTTGCACGATCAACTGTTGCTGTCAGTTAAAAATGACGGTAATAAAATAACTTTCACATTTGATGTATCGGTAAGTAAAAACGATTATTCAGATGAAATGTTCAATAAGTACGGCGCTTTTTCAAAATGCGATATGATCATTGAACTGAAAAAAGATGCGCTGATTGATCTTTGGTTATAAGGGCGGTCATTTATGATCGTCCTTAAGTTGTGTACAAACATATAAAAAGCGGAAATAAATACGTTTGACATAAGGTGCAAAAAAGTTTTTTGCTTGTATTACAAAAGATTATTCTGTCTCTTATACACATCTGACGCTGCCGACGAATAGCC
>URIN01000202.1 GCA_900547915.1 uncultured Clostridium sp.
TACAGAGCAATATCTCCGCCGAGTTCCATAAAATCAAGAATATGCTCTGAGCTGCATTTTATTGCCGCCCAGTCCGCAACCTGCTTTTCAGGGTAGAATATCTGGTCTGCGCCATTTCTTAAAAGGAATTTGGCATGAACATCATTTGATGCTCTGGCAACTACGATCTTGCCGCCCAGTTCCTTAACAAGCGAAGTGGTTTCAAGAGAATCCTGAAAATTATCGCCAATCGTAATGAAGCAGACATCATAATCCTCAATACCCAGAGTTTCAAGAAATTCTGAGTCGGATGCATCTCCTATCTGCGCGCTTGTGCAGTACGGCAGTATACGGTCCACCCTTTCCTCAAGTGAATCTACCGCCATGATCTCATGACCGAGCTCATTAAGCTTTTTAGCAAGGTGAACTCCGAACTGACCTGCTCCGATAAGTAAAATTGTTTTCATAGCAATATCCTTTTCATTTTATAATTAACCCACATTAACATTTTCCTGCGGGAATTTAACATGTTTCTTCGCATTCTTAGAAACGGCAGCAAAAATAAGAGTAAGTGCGCCAACTCTGCCGAAGTACATAAGCAAAATAAGTATTATCTTTGAAAACGGCGCCAGTCCGACTGTTATTCCGAGAGTAAGACCAACTGTTCCTATTGCAGACGCTGTTTCATACAGACAGTCAAGCACGGGCAATCCTTCAATCTGGGCAATCGTAAGTCCGCCGACAAGAAAGAGCACAATATACATAGCCATTACTGCGGAAGCGCTGCGAACACTGTCAAAACTAATGCGTCTGCGGAATGCCTCTGCATCATTCCTGCGTTTGAACACTGAAAGCATAGAGGCTATAACTACCGCAAAAGTTGTTGTTTTCATACCACCCGCTGTTGAACCGGGTGAACCGCCTATCAGCATCAAAACTATCATCAGCGTTTGGCTGATCTCAGTCATTGAGTTAAGGTCAACCGTGTTAAAACCTGCGGTTCTGGGTGTAACGGACTGGAACAGCGATGCGAGTATCTTATCCCACACAGACATATCGTTCCATACGGGACGTGAAAATTCAAAGCAATAAAAATATATAGCCGGCACTATTATAAGCACAGCAGTTGTGACTATTGCTATCTTGCACTGCAAGTGGTATTTTTTGAATTTAATACCAAATTTGTGCATATCGTCCCACGTCATAAATCCGATACCGCCGAACACGATTAAAAACATAACAACAAAATTTATTATTGGGTTGCCGCAGTATGAGGTTAGTGATGAGAACTGCTCTTTTGAACCCATTAAGTCTATTCCGGCGTTGCAGAATGCCGAAACTGAATGAAACACAGCATACCATATGCTTTTCAGCACTCCGAATTCCCGGTTAAACACAGGAAACAGACATATAGCGCCGGCAATCTCCGCCGCAGCGGTAACACAGATTATAAATTTAGTTTGTTTGATTATGTTCCCGAGATTGGGGGCTGCAATTGCTTCCTGCATAGTATTTCTCTGAATCAAGCTAAAACGGCGGCGCCGTGCCATAAGTCCGAACATAATGGCAACGGTCATAACACCCATACCGCCTATCTGAATAAGTATCAGAATAATTATCTGCCCGAACAGCGACCAGTAAGTTCCCGTATCCTGAGTAACAAGACCTGTAACGCACACAGAGGTGGTGGCAGTAAACAATGCGTCAAGATAAGACGCACTTTCGCCGCTTCGTGTTGATATCGGCAGGCAAAGCAAAAGGCTTCCCAGCAAAATTACACCTGCGAAGCCTAAAATTATGATCTGAAAAGTAGTGAAATGAAATTTTTTCTGTTTCGGTATATCGTTGTTCAAGAAATCTACCCCGCGGATTGATTTGATACAGCAGGCGTTTTAAAAAGCACGCTGCACGCCAGACCGTTAAATAAATTTGTATAACTAAATAATTATCAATGAAGTTATAACGCTAAGTTCATATTTTGTCAATACTTTTCCAGAAGATTTTTCTATAATTTGATTTTCTGAAGCTTTTATTGCCGCAAACAGTAAAAAACACGCGTTTAAGTAAAAAAGCGGTCGTTATTACAGACATAAAACAACAAAAAAATTTAAAAATAATGGTCAAATATAAAACCCCCGCTGATACCTATGTATTAAACGGGGGTTTTTATTTTAGTATATCCACAAATTCACAAAACTGTGCATAAAAAATTTTTTTATAACAGTTCATTCAAAATGAACGGCGTGGTTTTTATTTTTTAGGAACAAGCTTTTCAGTTCCGCCCATATAAGGCTGAAGAGCCTTGGGGATAAGCACACTGCCATCCGCCTGAAGATTGTTTTCAAGGAACGCAATAAGCATTCTCGGCGGGGCAACTACCGTGTTGTTGAGTGTATGAGCAAGATAAGTGCCGTTTTCGCCCTTAATTCTTATCTTAAGACGGCGTGCCTGAGCGTCAGAAAGATTTGAGCAGGATCCAACCTCAAAATACTTTTTCTGTCGCGGAGACCAAGCCTCAACGTCTATTGACTTAACCTTTAAATCGGCAAGATCGCCCGAGCAGCACTCAAGTGTGCGTACGGGGACATCGAGTGAACGGAAAAGCTCAACGGTGTATGACCAGAGCTTTTCAAACCACATCTTTGATTCCTCCGGCTTGCAGACTACTATCATTTCCTGCTTTTCAAACTGATGAATTCTGTAAACACCGCGCTCCTCAATACCGTGAGCACCTTTTTCTTTTCTGAAGCAGGGTGAATATGAAGTGAGTGTTTTGGGCATTTCACTTTCGGGAGTGATAGTGTCAATAAATTTACCTATCATAGAGTGCTCTGAAGTGCCTATAAGATACAGATCCTCGCCCTCGATTTTATACATCATAGCATCCATCTCGGCAAAGCTCATAACGCCGTTTACTACTGCGGAACGGATCATATAGGGAGGAATACAATAGGTGAAACCTTTGTTTATCATAAAATCACGAGCGTATGACAACACTGCTGAGTGCAGTCTTGCGATATCGCCCATAAGATAGTAAAAACCGTTGCCGGCAACTTTGCCTGCCGCATCAAGGTCTATGCCGTTGAAACTTTCCATTATCTGGGTGTGATACGGAATCTCATAATCCGGAACAACAGGCTCGCCGAATTTTTCTATCTCAACATTCTCGCTGTCGTCTTTTCCTATTGGAACAGATTCGTCAATGATGTTCGGAATTACCATCATTATTTTGGTAACCTTTTCGTTGAGCTCGGTTTCCTTTGCAGAAAGCTCCTCAAGCTCCTGAGCCTGAGCCTTTACCTGCTCTCTGAGAGCCATGCCCTCTTCCTTTTTGCCCTGCGCCATAAGGTTGCCTATCTCTTTTGAAAGCTTATTTCTGTTGGCACGCAGTTCGTCAGCCTTTTTCTGAACGGCTCTCTTTTCTTCGTCAAGAGTTATTACTTCGTCAACAAGGGGAAGCTTTTCGTCCTGAAACTTCTTTTTAATGTTTTCCTTAACCACATCTGGGTTTTCGCGTACAAATCTAATATCAAGCATTTTTTATTCTCCTAACTTATTTGCAAGTTCTTTTAAATCTTCCTGTGAGTAAAACTCTATTTCAAGCGTGCCGCTTCCTCTGCCGTTATAGACCTTTACCTTTCTGCCCAAAGTTTCGCTGAGTGATAGTTCCACTTCGTCATAAAA
>URIN01000203.1 GCA_900547915.1 uncultured Clostridium sp.
AAAAAACGCCGCCGAACGTAAACCCTGCAAGTATTATTCTGATAACGGATATTGCAAACGCCTGCTTTTCACCGACCGTGTACATTGCCGTAACAACAACAAGATTTGCCAGACCAAGCTTTATTCCCGGTATTCCGAAATTAAACGGTATCAAAGTTTCAAGATATGAAAAAACAAAGGCTAGAGCAACAAAAAGCGCAAAAAACGCCGTTTTCTTTGAATTACTTTTCATCGAGCCACCCCGTCAGGCTGACTTTCATTGCCGCCTGAGCCGACAACGGAAACCACAACCTCATTCGGCAGGCAAATAATACTTTCGCCTGCAAGGCTTACAGGAGCGTGATTGGCGCATATCTGATCCGGGCAGTCGGCATAAGAAACGCTGACTTCGCCGCCCTTTATCTGAACGGTGTTTGTAACCTTTCCGTCAATTTCAACATTATACTCAGTATCTTTATCAAGCGGCAGAGTTTCTATAACGCTGCCGTCCTGCTCTATCTGAACATAAGTGCCTTTATGTGAGTTAAAAACGTAAAGCCCGAGGAACAGCGCAATGCACAGAACGGCTATTACAACCACGGCAATAATATCACCTTTTCTGAAAAACTTACTTTTCATTGCATCAAATCCTCAAAGCCGTCTGAATAATAAAATTCACCCGAACTGTCCATAATTACTGCCTCACAGCCGCTAAAGTTCTTTAATAATTCAAGAGAATCCTGCGGCGTCATCTGAAACATTGTTGTTGAAAGTACATCGGCTAGCGCTGAATCATCTGAAACCACGCTGACACTCTGTATTCCCTGTGCAGGCATAAGAGTTTCGGGTGAAATTATATGGCAGTAGCGTTTACCGTCTACCGTATAATAGCGCTGATAATCGCCGCTTGTGACAACGCTTTTTCCGTTTGCGGCACTGACAACGGCAATGTAACCGCCCTGCGGATTTTCTATGCCTATATTAAACGGCGTGCCTGACGCTCCGTTTTTGTAACCTAGAGTTTTGACATTTCCGCCGAGATTAATTATTGCCGACTGCCATATATTGTTTTCTGTTATAAACTCACATATTCTATCTGCAATATAGCCTTTTGCAACAGCGCCTGCATCTATACTCATTTCGGGGTCTGCAAAATAAACAGTTGAGTTTTCCTCGTCTATTACGAGGTCATTTATATCGGTATGCTGTGCCTTTTCCCTAAGAACATCCATATCGGGCAGATAAGCACCGTCCGGATTTTCAGAGGCGTATTCGCGCGCATCGTGCCATTCTGAAAGCACGCTGCCCATTGCTATATTTACTCTGCCTCCGCTTATCTCATATGCTTCTTTGCCCCACAAAAGCAGGTCAATAATTTTTTTATCTGCTTTAACAGGAGCTTTAGCCGCGTTTTCGTTGATATATTTCAGATTTACTAAATCGCCGTAGGAATTGTAAATATCGTATAATTGTGAATATTCCTGCAATTCACTGTAAACAGCATTAAAATGACTGTCAAACGCTTTCTGAGAGGAGTCTGAAGCCGTCACAGATGAAGCTGTATCAAAAAGGTCAAGAAAATCCTTTGAATACGACTGCGCACCGCCTTGTGAACAAGATGAAAAAGAAAGCATAAAAACAAGGGAAAGAATAATCAAAAAAGCTTTTTTCATAATTCTTCCCCTTTCAAATGAATTTTAATTATATTTTCTGATAACCTTGGACGGGCATTTTTCAGCGCATACGCCGCAGGCAACGCACTTTGTGTAATCTATTTTTGCAAGGTTATCCGTAACTTTGATAGCGCCAGTCGGGCAGTTTCTTTCGCAAAGTCCGCATCCTATACAGCCTGCCTGACAGTTAACGCGAACTATCTTTCCCTTTTGCCTGTTGGAGCACTGAACTCTGTAAACAGAGGACTGTGGGACTATCTCGATAAGATTTTGCGGACATTCCTTTACGCACTTGCCGCATGCCACGCACAGATCGGGCTCTACAACGGCTTTTCCGTTTATAATACGTATTGCCTTACTGTCACACACGGCAACACAGCTGCCGTAACCCATACATCCGTAAGCACAGGACATATCACCGCGTCCGAGCGCAAATTTTACGGAAGTACATGTTTTAGTGCCGTAATAATCAAACTTTTTTTGCCTTAGGTCTGTGGTGCCTGAGCAACGCACAAAGGCAACCTGTTTTTCAACCTTACCTGCTTCTATACCCATAATGGCGGCTATCTTATCAGCGCCCTCCTGACCTGCAACCGTGCAGGCGGTAACAGGAGCTTCGCCATTTGCTATTGCTTTTGCAAGAGCATCACAACCCGCGTAACCGCAGGCTCCGCAGTTATTGCCGGCAAGGCACTCACGAACGGCTATCTCTTTTTCGTCCACATCAACATGGAAAACTTTTTCCGCAATACTGAGTACGATAGCAATAACCACACCAACAGCTGCAACTACCACCGTTGCAATAAGAATGTTTTTAATATCCATATAAACCTCCTTACGCAAGCGTGTTAAAGCCGTAGAACGCTATTGCCATAAGGCAGGAAGTGAGAAGTACGGCAGGTGTACCTTTAAATGCTTTAGGAATATCGTTGCTTTCTGTCTTTTCACGAATACCCGCAAGTATTATGATTGCGAGCGCAAATCCGATTGCCGTGCCAAAACCTGTAAGTACAGATGTGATAAAATCATTGCCTTCCTGCACATTTGTAAGTGCAACACCGAGCACAGCACAGTTTGTTGTGATGAGCGGCAAATAGATACCGAGCGCCTGGTGAAGTTTTGGAACAAACTTTTTAAGAAACAGCTCAATAAACTGAACGAGCGCCGCAATTACAAGGATAAAGATAATCGTATTCAGGTACTCAATACCAAGTTTTGAGATTATACCCGTATAAAGCAGATTTGTTACGGCGCTTGCTATCGTGATTACGAATATTACGGCGCCGCCCATACCTGCGGCTGTTTTAATATTTTTTGAAACACCGAGGAAAGCACATATTCCAAGGAACTGACTTAAAACAACATTATTTATAAGGGCGGTTGTGATGATAACAAGAAACAGTGTTTTTATCATTTTTCCTCACCCTCCTTTATACCGTTGCAGGAAAGGGCGCAGTGCATACAATCGCCATTGCAGGCGTCTTCCTTAACATGGCGGTTAGCGCCTTTGACTCCGAGTTTATTCTGAATTGCGCAAAGAAATGCGAGCACAAGAAACGCACCTGGAGCGAGAATGAATATTGAAACGCCCTCATAGCTTTCAGGAAGTATCTGTAATCCGAAGCAGGTACCTGCGCCGATAAGTTCACGGATCGCACCGATAGAAACAAGGCCTATAGTAAATCCGAGACCCATTCCAAGTCCGTCAAATATTGACGGAATAACTTTGTTTTTAGCTGCATAACTTTCAGCTCTGCCGAGGATAATGCAGTTTACAACGATAAGCGGAATATAAATGCCGAGAGCGTCATAAACCGATTTTACATAAGCATGAAGAAGAAGCTGAACAATAGTTACAAACGATGCAACTATAACTATGTAAGCAGGCATTCTTACTCCGTTAGGAATAACTTTTCTGAGTGCCGAGATCATAAGGTTGCTCATAACAAGAACCACCGTGGTGGCAAGACCCATACCG
>URIN01000204.1 GCA_900547915.1 uncultured Clostridium sp.
GATAGGAGTCCGTCTCGTGGGCTCGGAGATGTGTATAAGAGACAGAGGTAATACACCTTTTTGGAATCCTGTCCGTCAGCAACATGGCGGAAATCACTGTTTTTTTCGGCAAGCTCGTCACGAACTATCAGAGCGATTGACTTATAATACTGCTCATCAGTTGCAGTATCGGGAGAGACGCCGAAAAAGTGGCTTAATTTATCGCTTATCATTTTCTTTGCTTTAGAAACGGAAATGCTTTGATTCATATACAAAACCTCCAAAAATATTCAGAAAAATCAGCTTTAACTCGGCTGATGTTGTTAATTATACACTAAAAATTTTTAATATTCAATAGTGGCAATCAGGATTTGCGTTTTTTGATGAATCTGTTCAGCACAAGCGGAACTATCACAATTATTGATTTTAAATTGAGAAGTATAACAATAACGCCAAGCACAGCCGCAATAGCAAAGCTTATCCACTGACCTCCCACATCAAATATCATAATGGCTGAGGCTGCGAAAAGCATAAGCACTGACGGCAGAAAAGTCAGATAGTTTATTTTAATAACAACAAATTTTCTTGTGTTGATTGCTCGTATGATGAAAACAACCACAAATGACGCTGCCGTTGCGATAGCGGCGCCGTAAGGCCCCATGGCCGGTATTAACGCAAAGTTCAGCACTATATTCAAAACCGCACCCGCTCCTGCAGTCATCATAGAAAGCATACTCTTTTTTTCCGACATATATACCGAAGCGTAGAAATTAACCAGATTTGAGAACGTTGTTGCAATAACAAGGATAGGAACATAATGCCAAGAATCATAATAATCTGCGCCGAGATATATTGACGTAATTATTCTTGAAAATACTATAAGCAGTGCCCCTATTGCAAGGAGAGCTCCGCTGTATGTTCTGAATACCTTTGTGAAAAATTCCGACCTGCCTTTGCTGTCATATTCATCAACAGCCGATATCTGCCATGCGTCAATAAATATAGAAGCAAAGATAGTTACGAAATTAGGAATTTTATAAGCCGCAGTATATATACCGCTTACAGATACGCCGTTAAAGTAAGTTACCATATACTGGTCTGACACATTTATAATCCACCACAAAATTATAGTGGGTATGAGCGGAATACAATATTTGAGCATCGGGTACACGGTGCTCTTTTTAAGTCCTGTTCTGAAGTTAATGTATCGCCAAAGCTTAGCTGTTATGAACATAAACAGAACGGAAAGCATATCACTTGTAAAAATGGCAAGAATATAACCGTAGATTCCCCACTTGAAAGCGCCAAGATAAAGGAATGTAAATCCTGCTGATGTGGCAGTTGCTATAACGCCGTCAACAGCATAAAGCTTTACATGACCGCTGCCGCGCACAAACTGCTGGCAAAGTTGGCGCAGAGAAGAACCGAGCAGCATCAAATAAAGCAAAATGGTATACTGCCCGAAATTAAAGTCGTTGATAGTTATGCGCATTACTAACGGTGAAAACAGGCAGAATATTGCAAATCCAATCAAGGTTGTGGCAACACCTGTTGAGAACACGCATTTTTTATCGCTGCCCTTATCAAGAGCAAAACGCAAAGCGGCAGAATTGACCGCAAGGGTAACGATGGGCACAAGAATATTGACGGCGTTCTGAATAAGAGTAGCGCCGCCGAAATCCCCGGTTGCCATAACTCTTGTATAAAAGAAAGTCAACACAAGAGTAAGCAATTTTGAGGAAAATGTTCCTATCGCAAAAACGATGGTATTTGAGGCAAGTTTTTTATACTTGTCCATTAATTATCATTCCCTTTATTATTTACTGATTAACCGTTATTCTTATCTTATCTTACCTGACCTGTACCGTATATCTGGTACTTGGTTGTTGTAAGTTCACGCAAGCCCATTGGCCCCCGGGCGTGAAGTTTCTGAGTTGAAATACCAATCTCAGCACCGAGGCCGAATTCACCGCCGTCAGTAAAACGCGTTGAAGCATTTACATAAACAGAAGATGAATCTATTCTCTGAAGAAACTCTCGCGCATTATCCATATTATTTGTAATTATAGATTCGCTGTGCCCTGTTGAGTATTTATTTATATGCCTGATTGCTTCGTCAAGGCTGTCAACGGTTTTTACGCTTATCTTATAATCGAGATACTCGCAGGCAAAATCCTCTTCACTTGCGGGCAGTACGCCATCTGCGGCAAGAATCGCGCGCTCATCACCGCGCATTTCAACATTCTTTTCATCAAGTCTTGCTTTGATTACAGGAAGCGCTTTATTGATTATTCCCGAATGGATAACAAGGCTCTCGCAAGCGTTGCAAACACCAACCCGCTGAGTTTTTGCATTAAAAATGATATTTGCCGCCATTTCTATATCGGCACTTTCATCAACATATATGTGGCAATTTCCCGAACCAGTTTCGATTACTGGAACTGTGGAATTTTCAACAACGCTTCTGATAAGTCCTCTTCCGCCTCGTGGAATAAGACAATCTATAACGCCATTCATTCTCATCATCTGATTTGCAGATTCTCTTGAAGTGTCTGTTACAAGCTGTATGCAGTTTTCATCAAATCCGCAGTTTGCAAGCGCAGAGCGCATTGCCGCAACTATTGCAATGTTTGAATTTATGGCTTCTTTGCCGCCTCTGAGTATAACGGCATTTGAACTTTTAAGGCAAAGAACAGCCGCATCCGCCGTTACGTTGGGTCTTGATTCATATATTATGCCTATTACACCTATGGGCACAGAAACTTTTTTGATAACAAGTCCGTTTGGTCTTGTAACTTCTTCAAGGAGCCTGCCGCAAGGGTCAGGCAGGGCAACAACATCTTCAACGGCTTTAGCTATACCGTCAATTCTGCTTTCATCAAGCATAAGTCTGTCCAGCATACCTTCACTTAAACCGTTTTTTCTGCCGTTTTCAAGATCTGTTTTATTTTCACTGATTATGGTTTCACTGCTGTCCCTAAGCGATTTTGCTATTGAAAGAAGCGCTCTGTTCTTTTCCTCAGTTGTAACAGTTGCAAGAAAATCCTTTGCAGCAAGTGCTTTCAATCCTATCTCTCTCATTTTTCCACCGCCTTGAAATATGTGCCTACATTCTCTCCTTTTATAACCTTATATATATTTGTAGGCTTGTTACCGTTAATAATGGAAACGGGAATACCTGCCGAAACAGCTATCTCCGCCGCGTTTATCTTTGTAATAAAGCCGCCGGTACCGCGTTTTCCGGCACAGCCGGTCACAGATTTGATATTATCATCTATTTTATCTACAACACTTATAAGCTTAGCGTTTTCATTTTCTGCGGGATTGCCGTCATAAAGGCCGTCAGTATCGGTTAAAATAACAAGCAGATCAGCGTCTGTTATTGCCGCAACTGTTGCTGAAAGGCAGTCATTATCCCCGTTTACAAGTTCCTCAACGGAAACGGAGTCGTTTTCGTTTACGATGGGAAGGCAATCGTATTCAAGAAGCTGATTGATAGTATTTATCAGGTGAGCTCTGCTCTCTTTGTTTTCAAGCTCATCAAAAGTGAGCAGAAGCTGACTAACAACAACATCATATTCGGAAAACAACCTGTCATAAAGAAACATCAGCTCGCTCTGACCAACTGCCGCCGCAGCCTGAAGGCAC
>URIN01000205.1 GCA_900547915.1 uncultured Clostridium sp.
ATATAATACTATTGTAATATTTTGTAATTAAGACGGAGGGTATAAATTATGTCCAACTGGCTTGACGGAAAAACCTGTATCGTAACCGGTGCATCCGGTGGTATGGGTGCTGGCATTGCCGCAACACTTATCAAAAAACACGGTTGCCGCGTTATCGGCGTAGCAAGAAGCGAAACAAAGATGCTTAAGTTTATAGAAGAACTTGGACCTACATATGCAAAGCAGTTCTCTTACAAGCTTTTTGATGTTTCAAAGAATGAAAACTGGGTTAATTTCGTAAAAGAACTTGAAGAGGAAGATATCAATGTTGATGTTCTTGTTAACAACGCAGGCATCCTTCCCAAGTTCAAGAGATTTGACCGCTATGATATGGATGAGATTGAAAAGGCTATCAACATCAATTTCTATTCATGTGTTTATTCAATTAAAGCGCTTCTTCCGATGCTTATGAAGAGCAGCGATCCCGGAATCATCAATATAGATTCTTCCGCAGCGCTTATGAGCCTTGCAGGCACAAGTATGTATTCAGCTTCAAAGGCTGCTCTTAAGGGCTTTACAGAGTCCCTCAGAGAGGAGTTCAGAGGCAAGATCTATGTTGGACTTGTATGCCCCGGATTTACCAAGACTGATATTTTCCGTGATCAGAAAAATGACGGCGGCAAGGGTCAGAAAGTAATGGATATGATCTCAACTAATTGTGATATCATGGTTAAGCTTATTATGTTCGGTATCGAGAATAAGCAGGCTCTTCAGGTTCACGGCATGGATGCTCATGCAATGAACATTTTCGGAAAACTCTTCCCTGTTAATGGTTCACGTCTCTTCAGCGCTATCATGAAAGCTGCTGATATTGACCTCTTCAGCGAAGTTTTTAAGGACTAATTTTTTCGCAAAGGCGCGAAGCGATGTTGTATGGCATCGTTTCGCCCTTTTGTATTTTTATGAGATAAAAAGGAGTAATTTATGGGCGCAAATACTGATGTTACAACTCAAAAGCATATGAAGTTCAAAGAGATTCTTGCCTATTCTCTCGGCCTTTTTGGATTTCAGGCAATAGTCGGACTTCTCAATTCCTATCAGGCGGAGTTCGATTCGTCTATTCTCGGAGCTGATATTGCGGTTGTAGGTATTCTCATCCTCGTTGCGAAGATTGTTTCGGCTGTTTTTGACCCGGTTGTAGGCAATCTTATTGACCGCTCTAAAAGTAAACGCGGAAAGTTTAAGTCAATGATCCTTTATTCACTTTTACCACTGCTGGTTATGACTGCTGTAGTATTCGTGAATGTACCGTTTAAAGAAAATAAAGTTGCTGTTTATATTTGGATCTTTGTTACATATCTTATCTGGAGCCTTGCTATGACTCTGGGAGATGTTCCTTCACAGGGTATTGCGTCAGTGCTTACACCGAACCCCACGGAGCGCACTAATGTTGTTTCAATTTCAAACACATTCAAGCAGATAGGTTTTTCTGCATGTGTTGTAATAGTTCCCGTTGTTTGTCTTATAATTCCGGAGGGCTCAAAGGTGTTCGTTTCCTCAGGAGAAACTGATACCCCTATGATCTCAAGTGAATATTTCTGGACAGCTGTTCTAACCGCCGCTTTAGGATGCCTGCTTTTTGCTCTTATTCCTATGATAAACAAAGAGCGTGTACCCTATGTCTCAGGTGAAAAAACAACTTTCCGTGATATGATGCTTGCCCTCAAAAACAACAAGCCTCTTATGCTCGTAATAATTTCCTATTTCCTCGGATTCGGCAGACAAATGGCAATGGGTATCCAGGTTCAGGCTGCAAATGTTCTTCTCGGCTCGCAAAACCTTGTTGCCGTGCTTGGAATAGTAACGGCTGTCGGTTCAATGATAAGTATGGCAGTTTGCCCGCTTCTTATTAAGAAAATGGGCGAAAGAAATGTTTATCTGCTCATGTCTTTTTACGGCTTTGGTGTTTCAGTAGTATCCTTTATCGTTGGCCATTTTTGGTTCCTCAATCCCGATAATATGGTTCTGACCGTGTTGTTCTACATCACACTTTTCCTTATCGGTCTTCAGTTTGCGGCAGTTACGCTTATGCCGATGATAATGACTGCGGACTGCGTTGATTATTACGAATACGAAACAGGCAAAAGAATGGAGGGTGCTGCTTATTCCGTTCTTACACTTACCATCAAGGTTTGCCTTGCTCTCGGAACAGCTCTCGGTCTTGTGTTTATTCAGTTCTCAGGTTATTCCGATACAGTCGCTCAGATCACAGCCGGAACTGTTTCAGGTTTCAGCACAAAAACAAAGGATATTGTATTCTTTGCTTATACAGTAATGCCCGGCATACTTGCCCTGCTTTCCACAATTCCTATGTTCAAGTATAATATCGTGGGCAAGAAGAAAGCAGAGATCTCAAAGGCTCTTGCTGAAAGAAGAGAAGCAAAAAATTGATGTGATTTATTTCCGCCCGGATTATCCGGGCGGTTTTTATGCGAAGAGGCGGAAATGTAAAATAATTATAAATATTTTATTTATATCTTTATTTTAAAATCTCTTTGCGCTAATATAATAAAAAATTTATATAATTTAGAATTAATAAAGGCGGTATTCAGATGAAAGCAAAAATCACCCTTGCGCGCGAATTTAAAATCGGTGATATTGATAAAAGAATCTACGGCTCATTCATTGAGCATCTCGGCAGAGCTGTTTACGGCGGCATTTTCGAGCCTGGTCATCCAACGGCTGATGAGGACGGCTTCCGCGGCGATGTCCTTGAACTTGTAAAAAAACTCAATGTTCCTATAGTACGTTATCCCGGCGGAAATTTTGTTTCCGGCTATAACTGGGAGGACGGTGTTGGCCCTGTTGAAAACAGACCTAAAAGACTTGATCTTGCATGGGGCACAACTGAGCCTAATACTTTCGGCACTAATGAATTTATGAAGTGGTGCAAAAAGGCAGATGCCGAGTGTATGATGGCTGTAAATCTTGGCACACGCGGCGCCGATGAAGCACGTAATCTTGTAGAATACTGCAATCATGAGGGCGGCACTTACTGGTCTGATTTAAGAAAATCACACGGCGTAAAAGAGCCGCATAATATAAAGTTGTGGTGCCTCGGTAATGAAATGGACGGCGCTTGGCAGATGGGTGCAAAAACCGCTGTTGAATACGGCAGGGCGGCTCTTGAGGCTTCAAAAGTTATGAAATGGACCGACCCAACCATAGAGACCGTGCTTTGCGGTTCTTCAAGCAGAACTTCAAAGACTTTCGGCGAGTGGGAAGTTCAGAGCCTTGATGTTGCTTATGACAGCGTTGACTATGTTTCACTTCACCAGTATTACGACAATAAAACAGATGACGCCCAAAGTTTCCTTGCAAAAACTCTTGAACTTGATGAGTTTATTTATTCTGTAATCTGTGCGTGCGATTATGTAAAAGCCAAAAAGCGCTCAAAGAAAACAATTAATCTTTCTTTTGACGAGTGGAATGTATGGTATCATTCAAATGATGCGGAGTTTGAAAAGTGGAGCATGGCTCCCGCTCTTCTTGAGGATATCTATAATTTTGAAGATGCTCTTAT
>URIN01000206.1 GCA_900547915.1 uncultured Clostridium sp.
ATGTAAGGGTGGCGCGCGTTTCAAATCTTGCAACGGTAATAGAACAACTTAAAAAGAAAAACATTTGGGTCTATGCCGCTGATATGGACGGTCAGCCGTGGTGTAAAACAGATTTTTCGGGCGGAGTTGCGCTTGTTGTAGGAAACGAGGGAAGAGGCGTAAGCAGACTTATCAGGGAGAAATGCGATGTTACGGTTTCACTTCCTATGCTCGGAAAGGTAAACAGTCTTAATGCGTCCGTTGCCGCTTCGGTAATAATGTATGAAGTTGTAAAACAAAGGCTCGGACTTTAAGCCTTAAAACAGAGTGGTTGAAATGAGTCAGAATAATAATTTATCTATAGATGAGATATTGCGTGAGGCGCAGGAGGTGCTCAGCAGTATCGGCGGGGATCAGGAGCAAAAAGAAAATTCAGAAGTTGAGCAGGACGATATAAAAACTTATGTTCCGCCAAAAAATAATTCTCCTGAAAAAAGTGAAGATGCAAAGCTGTACAGCGAAAATGATGGAGAAGCTGTAAAGGAATTCCATCCCAAAAAGGAAAAAACGCATCAGGAAGAAAAGCCACTGCCGGAAAATAGAAACGCGCAACAGAAAACAAGGGCGATTCCTAATATCAGCAGGGATGCAGTTGTAAGTGATAAAACTATGCGCGTTCCGCAGAAAAAGTCTGAAAAAAGCAGATTTTTCAAAAAATATTCAGCTGATGAGGAATACAGTTCAACACCTCCTCAGATTATTGAGAAAGCGGCAACTATAAGAAGTAAATCCAGGTTTGACAAAACTTCGGATCTTCAGGAAATACCAACGATTCTTGCGGTCGAGGAACTTGATAAAACAAGGCGCATCCTTTCCTCTCAGTCAGAGCAAACGGCTGATCAGGAAACAGAGGAATATGATAATTCAGATCAGATAAGACTCAGCGGTTTTGATGATGAAATGGATGAGGTTCCCGATATTGACGAGGAACTTGCCGAAGAGCAGCTTCGCCGCCGCCGTGAAGAAAAAGTAAATAAATTCCGCCTTTTTGCCCAGGAGGAACTTCCCGGGGATGAAACAGGCGCCGCGCAGAAAATAACTCAGGGTGATTACAGAGACAGAAGTGAGCGCACGCTTACAATGGAGCGCCTTTTCAAAATGAAGACCACTGCTCAGCTGCAGGTGTTTTTTACAATTGCTTTCGGCATATTGCTTCTAGTTATTACGCTGCTGCGTGGTTCGGGTTATATGCCCACGTTTCTTAATAACGATTTTGCTTATTGTCTTGCTGTAAATATTCTTTACGGCTTGGCGCTAATAACAAATATCAGTTCTTTGGCACATGGTTTAAACCTAAAAAAAGGAATAAACTTTGATTTTCCAATTACTGTTTCAAGCGCCGTAGTGCTTGCTCACTGTATTTGTGCCGCGGCAGGAGTTGATCTTGCTTCTCACGGCGGCTCTCTGCTTGCCTCTGCGGCAGTGTTCGGACTTTTTATGAGTGGCGTGGGCAAATACAGAATGCTTGTTCGCGTGATACGAAATTTTGAATATCTGACAAACAGCAGTGATAAGTACACAGTGGAAGATATAGTCAACGAGGTTGACGCCAAAATAATATCCAAAAATATGCTGGATGGTAATCCTTATCTGAAATTCAGTGTCAAAACAGATTTCCCTACCAGCTTTTTTGAAATATCCTTTGCGAATGAGCCGGCGGATAAGATAGCAAAGATACTTTTCCCGGTGCTTTTCGGTTTCAACGCTGCGCTGTTTGTAGTGTATGGCGTGGTTTATTCAGATTGGCTTTCGGCGTTCAATATAATTACGGCAGGTCTTGTTATCTCCTGCCCTGTGGTAACGCTGTGTGCTACAAATAACGCCCTTTGCGATATGTCAAAAGTCCTTGAAAAACGAGGCGCAATGATAAGCGGATATGAGGGCGCTCATTATATTCATAACTCAAACGCTATAGTAATGGAAGCGTCAGAACTTTTCGGACCACGTTCATGCAGCTTTCACGGCTACAAAACATTTAACGGAGCTAAAATCGATGACGCGCTCCTTCAGACAGCAGCAGTTATAATTCAGACAAAAAGTCCCCTTGCCGCAGTGTTTGATTCAGTTATAGTAGGCAGAAATTCTATTCTTCCAACAGCAGAGGGAATAACATATGAAGACAAGATGGGCACTTCTGCCTGGATATATCAGAAAAAGGTGCTTGTCGGCAACAGAGATCTTCTCATTCGTCACGGTGTTTCTGTGCCTAAGATCGAGTATGAAAATAAGTATACCCGTAAGGGCAGAAAAGCGCTTTACCTTGCGGTTGCAGGTAAAATATCCGCAATGTTTATAGTTAGCTATACTGCTGACCCGGCGCTTAAAAAAAGTCTTAAACGTCTTGAAAAGAGCGGAATGACAGTCATCCTCAGAAGTTGCGATCCGTATATTAACGAGGAAAGTGTAACAAAAATATTTGATCTGCCGGAGGGATATATTAGGGTAATGACTGCTTCAAACGGCAGAAGCTTTGAAAAATACAGTGACGCAGTTGCTGAAAAAAGCCCTGCTTACACTGTACATAACGGCACCACAAACGCATTCATTTCTTCTATTCTCGGCGCAGACAAGCTTGTCGTAACAGAAAAGATTATTACCGCTTTAGCTTCATTCGGTTCTGCAATCGGATTTGGCGTTGTGGCACTGCTTTCTTTTGCAAACGGACTGACACAGCTGAATTCGCTTAATATAATAATCTTTCAGGCGCTTTGGTCGCTTTTTGTGCTTATAATTACTAAATTACGGAAAAACGGTATATAATAAACATATGCCTTGTTTAGATATGTTGTGTTGTAGACATAAAAAAGTTTTTAAGGCAAATAAGCCTTTAAGGTGCGCACTGACGCCCGTTGCCGCACCGATCAAATAAATATAACGGGCAGAAAGGTAAGGAATATTATGAAAAAACTTGACGGAACCAAAACTCAGGCAAACCTTATGGCGGCTTTTGCTGGTGAGAGCCAGGCGCATACAAAGTATCAGTATTACGCTTCAAAAGCCAAGAAAGACGGTTATGTTCAGATTGCAAATCTGTTTACTGAAACTTCAAATAACGAGAAGGAGCATGCAAAGATCTGGTTTAAACTGCTTCATGACGGTGCTGTTCCCGATACTGTTGCAAATCTTAAAGATGCAGCAGCCGGTGAAAATTATGAGTGGACCGATATGTATGCAACATTTGCCAAAGAGGCAAGGGAAGAGGGATTTGATGAGATCGCTTTTCTTTTTGAAGAGGTTGCAAAGATAGAAAAAGAGCACGAGCAGAGATACCTCAAACTTCTTGAAAATGTTGAGGGCGGACTTGTGTTTAGCCGTGATGAGGATAAGATATGGAAATGCAGTAACTGCGGTCATATAGTTATCGGCAAAGAGGCACCGGAGATTTGCCCTGTATGCTCGCATCCCAGAGCATATTTTGAAATTAAAGCTGAAAATTATTAATCTGTGCCCATATTCTGCCCGGCGGGCTCTCCCGTCGGGCGTTTTTTAAGGCAAGGAGGTAAAGC
>URIN01000207.1 GCA_900547915.1 uncultured Clostridium sp.
GAGATAGGAGTCCGTCTCGTGGGCTCGGAGATGTGTATAAGAGACAGTCTTATAGGAGTGTATTTTCTCTTTAATTTACGTGAGTTAATTTAGTATTTAACAGGAGTGTGAATGATGATAAGAACACTTATTAATGGATTTTGTATGGCGCTTGCAGACAGCGTTCCGGGTGTTTCGGGAGGAACTATTGCGCTTATACTTGGCTTTTACGACAATTTTATCGGTTCGATCCATGACCTGATTTATGCAAATAAAGAAAAGAAGAAAACAGCTATAGTTTATCTTATAAAGCTTGGAATCGGATGGGCTATTGGTATGCTGCTTGCAATTCTTGCGCTAACTGCATTTTTTGAGAAAAACATTTATGCTGTTTCATCGTTGTTTCTTGGTTTTGTGCTTTGCTCAATTCCTGTAATTATGCAGGAGGAATGGCAAAGTATTAAAGGCAAATGGTATAATGTTATTTTTACTGTAATAGGAATTGCACTTGTTGTGCTACTTTCATATCTAAATACGTCAATTTCCCAGAATGTCAGTGATCTTTCCCATTTAACAGTTACAAGTGCAATTTATATTTTTATAGCAGGTGCTGTGGCAATTTGTGCAATGTTTTTGCCGGGAATATCAGGATCTACTGTGCTTCTTATATTCGGAGTGTATATGCCTATTTTAAATAGCGTTAAGGAACTTCTACATCTAAAGTTTGCATACCTTCCCGCTGTGATTATTTTCGGAGTGGGCGTTCTAACAGGGGCTGTGTTGTCTGTAAAGGGGATTCAGACTTGCCTTGAAAAATTCAGAAGCCAAACGGTATATATGATTGTAGGTATGCTTATAGGCTCCCTGTATGCCATTGTGATGGGACCTACAACTCTAAGTGACGCAAATCAAGCGCTTATTCCAGATCATTTTAATGTTCTTTGGTTTATAACTGGTATTTTCATCATTGGTGTAATTCAGCTCATTAAGTATTTGAGTGCTAAAAACAAAAAAGAAACTGTAAAATAATTCTACAAGTTAATGTAAGTATAATGAAAGCCGCCCGGCATCAGCCGGGCGTATTTATATATCCGCATAAATAATTTTCAAAGAGGGGATACAAAATGTGGATTTTAGCAGCGGTTTTGTCTGCTTTTTTTGCAGGTATTACTGCCATCCTGGCAAAATGTGGAATAAAGAAAACGGATTCGGATGTAGCAACAGCCATACGTACTGTTGTTGTGCTTTTATTTGCTTTTCTCATGACTTTTATTACTGGCTCGTTTAAAGAGATAAATACTATAAGCGCTAAGTCTCTTGTGTTTCTTGTACTTTCTGGACTGGCAACCGGAGCATCATGGATATGCTATTTTAAAGCGCTATCAATGGGTGATGTGAATAAAGTTGTGCCAATAGACAAATCTAGCACGATAATATCGGTTTTACTTGCTGTTATTATTTTTAATGAAACAAATAATCTTTTCATCAAACTAGTAGGCACTGCAATACTTTCGGCAGGAATATTTCTGATGGTTGAGAAGAAAAAATCAGAAAAGGTGAATGAAAAAAGGCAGTGGGTAATATATGCAGTTTTTTCTGCTTTGTTTGCTGCATTGACTTCTATTCTTGCTAAGATTGGTATAGAAGATGTTGAGTCAAATCTGGCAACGGCACTGAGAACTTGCGTTGTACTCGTTATGGCTTGGATAATTGTTTTTGCAAAAGGGAAGCAGAAACAGGCTATCCATGTAGATAGAAAGGAACTTACCTTTATTTGCCTTTCTGGTGTGGCAACCGGTGCTTCTTGGTTGTGTTATTATTACGCAATACAAAACGGTATTGTCAGTGTTGTGGTTCCTATAGATAAACTGAGTATAGTTGTTTCAATAATTTTTTCTTACATAGTGTTCAAAGAAAAACTTACAAAAAAAGCTTTTGCCGGTTTGTGTCTTATGATTTTAGGAACTTTATTAATGACTCTGTTTGCCTGATAATTAAGCAGGGAGAATAAAGAAAAGACCTCATGAATGAAACATGAGGCCTTTTTTTACAAAAAATAAGCGGCAGACTATATCTGCCGCTCAATTGTGGCGGAGAGGATGGGATTCGAACCCATGTGGCTTTTGGCCAAACGGTTTTCAAGACCGCCTCGTTATGACCGCTTCGATACCTCTCCATATCGACTGGAATATAATATCACAGTCTTTAACAGTTGTCAAGAGTTATTTAAATAAAGTGCTTAAGTTTCTTTTGAAATTGAATCGCATTCGAATATCTTTTTGAGATCTGAATTGATGTGGTTTTTTCTATTATCCTGCCTAATTTTCCCGGTGGCATAGTGATTGATGGATGAACTCCGGTAAGCATCTTGTTTAGTACTATTCCTAGAGCATAAATATCAGTAGAGCAGTTTGACTGAATTATACCGAATTGTTCAGGTGCAGCATAACCAACCGTTCCGAGAGATTCTGTGTCAGAGTCTGATTCTGAATTCTGTATCCTTGCAATACTCAGGTCTATCAAGTAAGCTTCGCCGTCATTTCCTATAACTATGTTTGACGGCTTTATATCTCTGTGGATGACTTTCCTTTCATGAAGTCCAATAAGGGCATTACAGAGCTGATAAGCGTATGTACAGGCCGTTTTCACATCAATAATTCCTTCTGAAATAACATTTTCCAGACATTCACCCTCAATATATTCTTCAAGTGTGATAAGATGATTTTCAGTAGAGCATACTTCCAAAATATTAGCAAGATTTGGAATGTTTTTACTTCTTAAATTTCTAAAAACTTCATCATTCCTGTTTGAGGTTATTCTTTCAATTATTTTTTTACCGCTTTTTGTATGTGAGTAAATATAAATTGAGCTTTTTTCTGTTTCTTTAATAACAGCCGTTTTCTCAAATGATTTTTCAAGGGAAGTATTTATGTATTCAAGAAGTTCGTTGGTCTCTTGCGTCATTTAAGCATTTCCTCTCCGTGCTCCGAAAGCAGATCATTTGTCTGATATACGGAATATCCTTTGTTGATTGCGTAAATAAGAACGCTGTCGCGCTTAATGCGGGGATATAGTGCTGATTTGCCGGAAATTCTAAGCGCTTCCTGGCAGTCATCAAGGCTGAGTTTCATAGCAAGTGCTATTCTTATGATTTTATCTTTGCTTGGTATTTTGCGTCCGTTTATTACATCGTAAAAATAGCAGTAGCTCATATCCGCCTTGTTGATAATATCGGATTTTGTTTTGCTTGATGTTTCAATAGTCCTTTTCCAAAATTCCTTTATGTCATCATTTATAAATGATGTTGGATTCTCATTGAAATATTTATCAAGTTCTGTGTTTTTACCACTGAGCTCTTCCAAAAGATCATTAGTTCCTTTTGCCATAGATCCTCCTAATATTCAACAACATTAACTAGATTATCTAAAGTGCTTTTATAGTTTTGATACTGCGAATGACCCTTCTCAACTTTAATTGTTTTAAGATTAGGGTAGTATTTTAATATATCTTTAATCTGTCTCTTATACACATCTGACGCTGCCGACGAATAGCCTTGTG
>URIN01000208.1 GCA_900547915.1 uncultured Clostridium sp.
TCCGTCTGAAACACTTAAAATGTTGCCGATATTATCATAAGTGTATGTATATGTTCCTGCAGGGGTTGCAACTGATTTAACAAGCGTGGTTGTTTTATCTTCGCCAACATTCTCATAGCTATAACTGGTATCAAAAGAGCCAATGTTTTTAGTTGTCAGTCTGCCTAATCCATCATAAACATAGCTGACTTTTTCTTTGCCGTTCCATGTTACGCTATAAATTTGATCAGGCATCTCACCTTTGCTCAAATCACCATAACGGTAGCCTATATTCTGCGTACCAAGTGGTGAATAATGCTTTACACCTGTTAGGTAATTTGTTTTATCGGCATAGGTGAAATCTGTATATGAGCGCAAAACCCCATCGCTTTTATCTGTTCCGGTAAATTCACGCTGAGAAACAACACGATCCGCTAAATCATAAACAAAACGAGTATTTGTATTTGTATAATAATCAGTTATCTGGGCTACACTGCCATTATTTCCATATGAATATGTAACTCTTTGGCTGTTATTTCCATTGTAGCGTTTTTGCGTCTGGCGGTCAAGGTTATCATAGGAAAATTCCACATAATCGCCATTACCGTAAGTTTGTTTGGACATTAGCCCTGAGTTGTTATACTGAATTGAAGATAAAGTTTTCCAGTCAGAACCATTACCAACAAGATTTTTTGTTGTTCTGCCGAATTTATCGTATTCAAATTTATACTGCAGACTGCCATTAACATTTATATTTCTGAGCAAGTCATCAGAATAAGAATAACTGTTTGTTATACCACCAGAGGTAACAGATTTCAACGCGTTATTATATGCGTCATAAGTATATTCTGTGGAAACATTATTTGCGTTAGTTACACTTTGAAGAGTACCTTTATTTTCATCATAAGAGTAACTTGTTGAATTTCCTTTTTCATCAATTGACTTAGAAACAAAATTTTTACTGCTTGTATATTCTGTTTCAGTAGATATAACACGGTCTTCTGTTTCTTCAACAGGATAGAAATACCATTTCTGACATTCTTTAAGACTGTTTTTATTACAGCTATTCTGGCGAATATATTCGTCTTTTTTAACTTCGGTGGTATCCATATGAGGATCTAAGCACATATTAAACTGTGAAGATCCTGTAAAAATACCAAAAGAACCATCAGATTGTTTAACAACTTTAAACTGCTGCCCTGATGCTGAGCTCTTAGTATTAATTTGAATAACAGCTCTTACACCTGATGAGGAATTTCTGATTTCAAGATACTTGTCCGAATAGTTTTGCGCTTTAAGCTTAAAAGTATCCGATTTTCCGGAAACCGCCTCTGCTTTAAAATACAGTGTTTTTGAACCTGATTGATAATTTGTAGTCTTACAAGCTGTTGGATCTCCTGTTACGGGGACACCGTTAACAGCCATTCCGGAATAAGAATTAACAATGATATATTCTTTTCCTGCTTCTATTTTAGTTGCCGGTTTACGAGCAGAAATTTCCGCCTTAGTCACGTTTCCCTTATCGTCATATGCAAAGCCATATTCCTGCCCATCGGATGAAAGAGCATATGTAAGCTGCTTTTTATCGTTATAGCTATACATATACCTACTACCTGAAGGGTTTAGCATTTTTGACATTTGATTGCCATAGTAAGAAAATGACGAATTTGTTTTGGCCAAGTCAACGGATGAAACTACATTACCGTCTTTATCATAAGTATAAGTCTGTCCATACTGTTCTTTATAACAGAAAGCGCCCGTTTGATAAGCATTATTTACATTATGGTCATAAGTAAAGGTTATTGCGATATTACCGTAGTCTGACGGCATTACTATTTCATCAGCCAAAAACTGCCAAGCGTCACGAACATCAGGATTAAAGTACTTGTTGATACACCCAATCCACTTACCGTCTTTATCATAATAATCAATACCTAACGCAAAGTACGGTTCATAATCGTCTGAATCTTTAGTATTATTCAAAGGTGCTGAATTTGCAAATGCCCATGCTCCATAGGCAAACACATCACCTTTTTTTCCTGAAACATTAAGGTATTGTCTCTGCCTATTATACTGGTTTTCAACTTTTCCGCTCAGTTTTGAACAATTAGCAAAACCAGATAATCCAGCCCCGGTTACCGAAGCTGAAGTGCTGCTCCAAGTTTCCCAATTTTTCTGTCCGTTATTAAATGCTGAATTTTCAACAATATTAAATGTGCTTGCATTTGAACTTTTTTCGAGCTGAATATCATCAAACCAAACCGTTCCGTAAGCATTTGGACCAAATCCCATAGTAGCACGAACAGTTCCGCCCTCAGGAACATCAAATGTTACACTTCGACGTTCCCAGCCATTTGTTAATGTTGTTTTTTCAATGAGTTTACTATATACGTAATCTCCATTTCCCGCTTTGTGCACTTCTGCAAACATCTGTACTCCGTCACCCGGAATAGTTTTACCGTCAGTAAAAATATAAGCGGATAATGTATATGTACCTGCAGGTAAGTTATTAACGTTTTGAACAGCATTTACACGGCCATTATTCGACTGCGATTTAACAATTTTAACAGATGCATCAGTTATATTGTGTTTGCTTGTATCTATAGAGACGGAAGCACCGCTACTGTTATTTGTATATGTCCAATATCCATCTGAGTAACTTCTTGTAAATCCAGGATTCTCTATATAATTAGTATTACTTTGCAAAACGCGTGATTCTGAAAGCAATTTGTTAGCTTTATTACTAGTGCTGTTTCCTCTTTCTAGTTCAAAGAATTGTGCAGAGCCATCTGTATTAGATACAGTTCCTGTTGTTTGTCCATAATCATTAAACTGAATTGTATAACTTCTGTTTTGCAGATCAGTAATAATAGTTTCATTCTGTTTATATGAAAAACTGTATTTTTCCAGAAGTTCGCTGTCAGATTTTCCCCAATTGATAACATTAACTCTTTTTTGCGATGACGAATCATAACTAACCTTTGTTCGAGTGCCGTCAATTCCTTTTATTTCTGAAAGTAAATTACCGCTATAAGATAACTGAACAGCTTCACCATCAGCAAATGAAATTTTGGTAAGATAATTGTTGTTGTATGTTAAAGTTGTTTTTCTATTCGCAGGGTCTGTAATACTGGCTATTTGATTAGTAGTTGATGATGAATAATTGAAAGTATACAGTCTTCCTGCACCATCTTTGATGTTTTTTATTCTGAGTGAACCATTATTTAAAGATTCATATGAAAGTGTAGCAGCTACTTTTGAAGCATTTTCTATTCGCAGCAAGGCTCCGTAATAGTCGAAATACATTTTATTTTCATCTTTGTCAGTGACTATGTAATTTGCTTTTGCTTCAGTTTTATTTGAACCAATCGTAATAACTTCAATAGTATAGCCTAAACCGTCTTCATCTTTGCCCTTAGTATTAGAGCTTTTATCAAAATAAAACCAGTGTTTTGTGCCGTCCGAATCATTTAGGTCTGTCTCTTATACACATCTCCGAGCCCACGAGACGGACTCCTATCTC
>URIN01000209.1 GCA_900547915.1 uncultured Clostridium sp.
GTTTTTATTTTTGTTTGCTTTGAATATATACCACTAAAAAAAATTTCTTTTTTATGTGAGAGTATTCTCTTTCTAATATCAGCAAATTTATTCAAACAATTTCCGCTTTGGCACATTTCTTTTATTGTTCTGAACGATTTAAGGACATCGCCTTTAACACAATGTAAAAGCAAATCTTGATCATCTTTTACAATTGCAAATATTTTATCCATAACACGATGCTCATCAAATCTGTTCTCATCAAATGAAATATGAGAAACTGAATCTGAATTATTAATATAATGATATAGAGGTTCGCTTTTTAATACTAATTTTTTTACATTCATTGCGACTTCAAAATTAAACAGTACATCTTCTGCATATTTAAAATTTTCATCAAATCTTATACTTTTTACAGTGTTCGCACTAAATAATTTATTGCATGGGCTTACAGGCAATATACCTTCAGCCTCTCCAACCCATTTGAGAAGAGATCTTGTATCAAATTCACACAAAGAACCATCTGCCCAAACCTCGCGATAACCGTTTGCACTTTCCCTAACGATTGCACAAGCGGCAGCATCCGCATTATAAGAAACAATCAAGTTCATTAGTTTCTCATACATATCAGCAGAAAGGTAATCATCACCGTCCACAAAAGCAATATAGTCTCCTGTGGCAAAGCCCAGTCCATCATTACGTGCTGAAGCTGCACCACCGTTTTTTTTATGAATTACTTTTATTCGGTCATCTTTTTTCGCCCACTCATCACAAATTTGAGGGCAATTATCAGTAGACCCATCATCTACAAGTATAATTTCAAGATTTTTATAAGTCTGATTGATAATACTTTCAACACAATTATTTAAATATTTTTCCACATTGTAGACCGGGACAATCACACTTATTAATAATTCCGCCATATTATTTACCTTTTATTACCAACTTAACATACATTTTTTTCGAACATTTTAAAACTATCGTTTTCAACTTCTCCCTTTTTGAAAATAGGCCTGAGAAAAAAACATCTTTGAAATGATTGATAACAATCTGCCTTATTTTATCGAAATATTCATAACAATTATTGCTCTGAATAATACCGCTTAAAACGACAAAACAAGAATTTATAAGTCCTTTTACAGCATATTTTCTTATATCTTCATCACATTCATTATCAAGTATTATTTCTTTAGATATTACAGCATCGAATGCCCAAACTCCAAATTTTTTAGCTGATGCGCTATCATCACGCGAGTTATAATGATATAATTTTTCTGATACCATTGAAATAGATTTTGCTTTTTTAAATGCGAAATAATTGAACACCATATCTTCACAACATATAAGAGGAGGCATTTCTAAATCACAAATAATTTGCTTTTTATAAAGCTTATTCCAAAGTACACCGTAAACATATTCACCTGTTACCAAATATTTTAAAGCTGTATTCAATGGCAATTCATTAAGTAAATCATCATTATAACTGCCGCCGTAAAAACCGCATACAGAAATATCTGAGCCGTTATCTTTTATACTGTTATAAAGTAGCTCTATCATGTTTGATTCAGCATAGTCATCACTATCAATAAAAGCAATATATTCACCTTGAGCTAAATTCAAAGCAATATTTCTTGCATTAGATACCCCTTTATTTTCAATATGGTATACTGCTATTCTATCATCTTTCAATGCCCACTCATCACAAATTCTGGGGCTATCATCTGGTGAATCATCATCAATAAGTATAATCTCTAAATTTTTATATGTTTGTTCTGTTATGCTTTTGATGCATTTTTCTAAATACTTTTCTGTTTTATAAACAGGAATAATGACACTTATTTTATCCATTTCATAAACCTTTTATCTAAAAATGAAGCCATATCAAACTGCTTCCGTTAAAATCATACCATAAATGTACGCTAGAATAAGCGAACAGGAAAAATGAAGTTACCCCTTTATTCATTGCCCTGATTTTCTCTGCTCGTGGTGTGTCAGAATCATAAGAAAGGTCTATGTATCCATTATCAAGTCTGTCTTTTTGTATCTGCATGCCAACCATATATACAATAGAAACTAATATAGGAATAACCCATCTTAATATACGAACAAAAATTAATCCGCTTACTATTGATCCTAATGAGAAATATACAATTACTTCAACAAATCTGAAAAATCGTTTTTCGCCTTTGTCAGTAATATATCTTTTGATATATGCAAATGCATAAGCAATAATTAAAACGGCAACAAAATAAGTTGCTACATTTACAAGAAAGTTCGTCTGAAACGAAATTCCTAAGTTATCAACAGCATTTTCAGTTTTCCCTGACAAAGTTTGAACAAATTCATTATCTGAAATTTTTGACAAAACAGTTATTCCTGCGCTTGCACCAACAAGAGTAAAAATAATCAAAATATTAACGAATTTACTTTTATTATTAAAAGTAAGATACGCAACAGCACCAAGGGCAATTAATAAAATCCCAGAAGAATGAAGACCGCAAACTATTATATAGCCAATCAAGCAAAAAACAATATTTTTTCTTTCAACAAAATGATAGTAAATACATACCAAAGCAATAGTAAACGATAATCCGTTTCGCGTTCCACTGTAAATGTCATAAAACCAATATGTTGAAAGCACAAAAAATAATGCTAAAGCAAGAAAAAGTTTATCTACTTTATATCTTTGAGCCACTTTATAAATTATCAACATCATACAACCATATGAAATGAGTATGGTAAAGAATGGCAAAAAATGGTTATCAGGAAGAAGGCTGATTAAATAAAAATAATAACCAGCTATCGGTAGTGCTCCAAAATCAAATTCATTATTTTGTATCATTTCCTGAAATCTGTCCCAGCCTCCGACACGCATTTGATCTATTATTCTGAAATATCTAAATAAATCATCCGTATCATTAGGCTCACAATAAAAAGCAAGCGTTGCTAATGCAAAAACGAGAAGTGAAAAAGGAATCCATGCCTGTTTGCGGGGTATAAGAAAATACAAAACAAAAAATGCAACTAATATTAAAAAATATACCATCAATGCAGACAATTTAACTCCTCCCCCCCTGCAACTAATTTAGTTTAACTTTAATTTTTATAAATACCAGTTTTGTAATAATAGGCTAATTTTTCAGCACAGCTATAAATATCCCACCCAGAATTCTTCATAATCAAAAAATCATCTTTTCGGAAAACTTCTCCCATTTCTATTGCTTTTTGCGCCCAATTTTCAGCTGTTTCCTCAAGAGACATCGAAAAAACATTGTCAGTTACTACAACTTCATCAGTAACACAGTTAGACATCAACACTGGCAATCCACTTGCCTGTGCTTCAACAACAGAAACCGGCAAGCCTTCTTTTAATGAAGGAAAAAGAAACAAATCCATGGCAGAAAGAAGATAAGGAACATCTTTTCTGTTTCCTAAAAATTTTACACTTTCCCTTGGAATAGAATATTTATTAATTATTCCAAGAAGATTGTCATCAATATCTGCCCCTACAAGCATCAATAC
>URIN01000210.1 GCA_900547915.1 uncultured Clostridium sp.
TGTTTTTCAGCCTGTTCCAAAACCTCTGCTGAAATGACAGAGGAGAATATTACACAGACCACTGAAATGGTTTTCAAAGCTCTCAAAGATTTCAATACTGAAGATCTTGAAAAATATGTAAGCTCTTCTACACTCGGCGTTATTATGGGATACGCAGAAAAGCACGAGCAGTTTGCAGAACTCGGAAGATCCATATTTGAAAATCTCAGCTATGAAATAACTTCTATAGATACGCAGAATAAAACCATAACACTTTCAGTTATGAACAAGGATCTTGCAAGCACTGCTCAAAACTTTACAAATGACTTGCTCAGCAAGTATTCAACGATGTCTCTTCTCAGCAATCTCTCAAGTGATACGTGGCTGGACAGCAATCTTGCAGTTCTGCAGGAGGATATTGCCGCCGCGCCGATGCAGAGCGAGCCTGTTGAGATAACCTTAACTATCGAGCAGGGAAAGGATAATCTGATTTTCGTGTTTGATGAAAATGCAGAAAACGGTGTTTCCGGCGGAGCTCTGGGAGCTATTAAAAACGCAGTCGGAGCATAAATTTCTTTTAATATAGACTTTTTATATAATATATGCTAAAATATTTATTTGGATTTTGCAAATCAATTAATGCATTGTTAGAGGTGTAATAATGGCAAATAAATTTCTGACCGCCATTTTCGGCGATTATTCAAAAAAAGAAGTAAAGCGAGTTTCAAAAACCGCTGATAAGGTGCTTGCGCTTGAAAGCAAGTATCAGCCTATGAGCGATAAGGAACTTGTTTCACAGACACAGATACTTAAAGACAGGCTTGCAGACGGTGAAACGCTTGACGATATTTTGCCCGATGCATTTGCCGTTTGCCGTGAGGCTGCATGGCGTGTGCTCGGAATGAAGCACTTCCGTGTTCAGATAATAGGCGGTATAATCCTGCATCAGGGAAGAATAGCAGAAATGAAAACAGGTGAAGGTAAAACTCTTGTTGCAACACTTCCTGCTTATCTTAATGCGCTTGAGGGCAAAGGCGTTCATATTGTTACCGTAAACGATTACCTTGCAAAGCGTGACTGCGAATGGATGGGCAAACTTTACCGCTTCCTTGGCCTTACAGCAGGTCTTATTATTCATGAAAAGAACAATGCCGAAAGGCAGGAGGCTTATAACTGCGATATTACCTATGGTACCAACAATGAGATGGGATTTGACTATCTTAGAGATAATATGGTGCTTTATAAGGAACAAAAAGTTCAGCGCGGTCACAATTTCGCAATCGTGGACGAGGTTGACTCCATTCTTATAGATGAGGCGCGTACTCCTCTTATCATCAGCGGCCGCGGCGAACAGTCAACAGATTTGTATCGCCGTGCAAACGACTTCGCAAGAACGCTTAAAATGGATAAGGTTGCTCAGATGAACGAAAAAGAAGACACTGAGGAAACTTATGACGGCGATTTCGTTGTTGATGAAAAGGCCCGCACCGCAACTCTTACACAGAGCGGTGTTAAAAAGGCAGAAGAATATTTCGGTGTTGAAAACCTTATGGATATGGAAAACACCACACTGCTTCACCATATCAATCAGGCTATTAAGGCAATCGGCGTAATGCGTAAAGACATAGATTACGTTGTAAAAGACGGTCAGGTTCTCATTGTAGATGAGTTTACAGGCCGTATCATGCTCGGCAGACGTTACAATGACGGTCTGCACCAGGCGATAGAAGCTAAGGAAGGCGTTAAGGTAGAGCACGAGAGCAAAACTCTTGCAACAATCACTTTCCAGAATTACTTCAGACTTTACAAGAAACTTTCCGGTATGACCGGTACAGCTATGACGGAGTCTCAGGAATTCAGCGAGATTTATAAGCTTGATGTTGTTGAGATACCCACAAATAAGCCTCTTATCAGAAAAGACTATCCCGATGTTATTTTCCAAACTGAAAGAGCAAAATATAAGCACGTAATTGAGCAGATAAAGAAATGCCACGAGAACGGTCAGCCGATTCTTGTAGGTACAATCAGTATCGAAAAGAGTGAGCTGCTTTCAAAAATGCTTAAGAGAGCAGGTATACCTCATAATGTGCTCAATGCTAAAAACCACGAGCGTGAAGCTGAGATAATTGCACAGGCAGGTAAATTCGGCTCTGTTACAATCGCCACCAACATGGCGGGCCGTGGTACTGATATTATTCTCGGCGGTAACGCAGAATTCCTTGCAACTGCGGAAATGAAGAAGCTGCAGTATCCCGAAGAAATAATCGCTGAAGCAAAGGGCTTTGCGGAAACTGAAGACGAAGAGATACTTGAAGCAAGAAAAGTATTCCGTGAGCTTGAGGATAAATATAAAGAACAGATCAAGGGAGAAGCTGATAAGGTTCGTGAAGTCGGCGGCCTGTTCATACTCGGCACGGAACGCCACGATTCACGCCGTATTGATAATCAGCTCAGAGGCCGTGCCGGTCGTCAGGGTGACCCCGGTGCTTCACAGTTTTATCTTTCAACTGAAGATGACCTTATGCGTCTGTTCGGCGGTGAAAGAATGAAGGCTATGATGAGCCGCCTTGCTGTTGACGAGGATATGCCTATCGAGAGCAAGATGATATCAAATACCGTTGAATCATCTCAGAAGAAGGTTGAGGGCAAGAACTTTGCAATAAGAAAGCAGACCCTTCAGTACGATGATGTTATGAACCGCCAGAGAGAACTTATCTATAAACAGCGTGATATGGTTCTTGACGGAATTGATCTTTCAGATAAGATTGTAGATATGCTTGAATCAAGCATCGATGCAAATGTTCCCGTTTACTGCGCTAAAGATGCGCATAAGAAGGATTGGAACCTTAACGGACTTAAAGAAAAGTACCGCGGCTGGCTCCTTTCAGACGAGGAATGTGAAAAGCTTGATGATATGAGCGTTGATGAAATGACTTCTTTCCTTAAGGAAATCGGTAATAAGAAGCTTCAGGAAAGACGCGAGATGTTCGGTGAAGAAATCTATCAGGATCTTTCCCGTAAGATACTTTTGCGCAATGTTGATTCACTTTGGATGGATCATATTGATGCTATGGATGACCTTAAAGAGGGTATTCACCTGCGTTCGTACGCTCAGCAGGATCCCGTTGTTGCTTTCAGAATGGAATCATACGATATGTTTGATGAAATGACTGAAACGATTCGTGAAAACACCGTTAAGATGATGTTCACAACCGTTGTAAGGCGCAGAGAGGATGTTGAAAGGCAGGCTGTTGCAAAGATCACCGCTACTTCTTCAGGCGGCGATGACAGCGTTAAAAAAGAGCCTGTAAGAAAAACTAAAAAGGTAGGCCCCAACGATCCGTGCCCATGCGGAAGCGGCAAAAAATATAAAAAGTGCTGCGGTTCACCCGAAAAACTTGCGGAGCAGGCCGCAAAGAACGCACAGTAATTCTGCTTAAAAGCAAAAGGTCTCCGCTGTAAAAAACGGAGACCTTTTGCTATATATAAATGTATCTTTATATATAC
>URIN01000211.1 GCA_900547915.1 uncultured Clostridium sp.
GTTAAAAACAGCGATGGCGTTCTTGTGCTTGACAATGTTTCATTTACCGCAAACAGCGGGGAGATACTCGGAATTGCCGGTATTTCAGGCTGCGGTCAGAAAGAACTTCTTGAATCGGTTGCCGGCCTTCAGAAAACTATGAACGGCAGCAGCATTATGTATTATCCTCCTGACGGAGAGGAACAGCAGCTTGTAGGCAAAACGCCTAAAGCTATCAGAAATCTCGGCGTTTCTCTGTCTTTCGTTCCTGAGGACAGGCTCGGTATGGGCCTTGTTGGCTCAATGGGTATGACGGGAAATATGCTTCTGCGTTCTTATGACAAGGGCGGAATGATCATTTCAAAGAAAGAGCCAAGAAAACTTGCTGAAAAAATTAAAGAGGATCTCGGCGTAAATACACCCGATATTAATACTCCCGTAAGACAGCTTTCAGGCGGTAACGTTCAGAAAGTTCTTGTCGGCAGAGAAATCTCGGGCTCACCGTCTGTTCTTATGACGGCTTATGCAGTCCGCGGCCTTGATATAAACACTTCTTACGCCATTTATAATATTTTGAATGACGAAAAGAAAAAGGGCACGGCTGTTATTTACGTAGGTGAGGATCTTGATGTTCTGCTTGAACTCACCGATAAGATAATGGTTCTTTGCGGCGGAAAGGTTAACGGCATCGTTGATACCAGAACAGCCACAAAAGACGAGATAGGTCTTATGATGACAAATATGAGAGAGGAGGCTTGAGTGCGGTGCAAAACGAAACTACTGCAAAAGTTAAAGAGCCGTTTGTAAGGCTCACTAAAAAAGAAAATGTTTCTCAGCTCAAAGCATGGGGATACCGCGGTATCGCGCTTGTGCTCGGCCTTATCACTGTTGCCGTATTTATGAAAATAGTTATCGGCATCAGCCCCATAGAACTTTATTCAACTATGATAAAAGGTGCTTTCGGAAATAAAATCTATCTTTCTAGCACACTTATTTACAGCGCAAAATTGCTTTGCATTGCTGTCGCTCTTGCTCCGGCTTTCAAAATGAAATTCTGGAATATAGGTGCTGAGGGTCAGCTCCTTGCCGGCGGACTTGCAACGGCAATAGTCATGGTTTATTGCTCTACATCGCTCCCGTCATGGCTTCTCTTTGTGGTTATGATAGTTGCGGCGGTGGCTGCCGGTGCTTTTGTCGGTTTTCTTCCGGCATTATTCAAAGCAAAGTTCAACACAAATGAAACCTTGTTTACACTTATGATGAACTATGTTGTAATCAAACTCGTTGATTTCTTCTATGATAAGTGGAAAGGTACTGCGTCCTCACTCGGTAAAATAAACAGAGCCACTAAAGCAGGATATCTTCCTGATCTGTTCGATACTTCATGGGCGCTTAATGTAATTGTTGTTCTTGTACTTACAGTGCTTGTATTTCTTTATCTTAAGAAAACAAAGCATGGATATGAAATAGCCGTTGTCGGCGAATCAATAAATACTGCAAGATACGCGGGTATAAATGTTAGTAAAGTAATTATCAGAACAATGGTCATGTCAGGTGCCATTTGCGGTGTCTGCGGCTTCCTTACAGTTGCCGGTCAGGATCATTCTATTTCCTCAGGCACAACGGGCGGCGGATACGGCTTCACGGCAATCATAGTTGCTTGGCTGGCAAAATTCAACACGATACAAATGGTATTTATTTCACTGTTTATAGTCGTGCTTGAAAGAGGTACTAATCTTATTGCCAATTCAAATGACGCTTTTGATTCCTCAGCTTCCCAGATTGTTATCGGCATAGTTTTGTTCTTTGTTATCGGTGCGGAATTCTTTATTAATTATAAACTGAATTTCCGTAAGAAGAACGCTTAAGGAGGGTCGTCTATGGAAAATTTGATTGTTTGGCTTACCAGAACTGTGATTTTCGGCTCCGTTATTATGTACGGCGCAATAGGCGAGACCATTACGGAAAAAGCAGGTAATCTTAATCTTGGAACTCCCGGTATTATGTGTATAGGCGCGGCTTTCGGCTTTTCAGGAGCTTATCTTTATCAGACCAATACTGATAATCCAAATGCCGTTGTGATAATAATTATTGGCTTGGGGTGCGCTTTTCTGGCATCTTTCCTTGCCGGAGCGCTTTACAGCCTGCTTACAACAACATTAAGAGTAAATCAAAATATTACAGGTCTTACTCTTACAATTTTCGGTGTCGGTCTTTCAAAGTTTGTGGGTACGTTTATTATCCCTGAGGGTTCAACCTCAACTAAGGCTGACTTTGCAAACGAGGTCTTTTCTTTCAAGATATTCGGTGCTCTCAGCAAAGGCTTCGGGCAAGTGTTCTTTTCCTACGGCTTTATGATGTATCTTGTAATTATCATCGCAATTGCAGCTACATTGTTTCTTAATAAAACAAAAGCGGGTCTTAACCTGCGCGCTATAGGAGAATCTCCTGCAACCGCAGACGCTGCCGGCATCAATGTTACAAAATATAAATATCTTGCCACATGTATTGGTTCCGGAATTACAGGCCTTGGCGGAGTTTATTATGTGCTTGACTATAATTACGGCACATGGGCAACCGCTGCCGGAGATGCTATTGAGGCTCTTGCCTGGCTTTCCGTTGCGCTTGTTATATTTGCAACATGGAAACCTGTAAATCTCATCTGGGGTTCATATATCTTCGGTTTCTGCTATTGGGCATATAACTATGTGCCAAGTGTTCTCGGCTGGAACATAAATTCATTCTTAGCCCAAATGCTGCCGTATGTTGTAACTATCATTGTGCTCATTATCGGCTCAATGCGCAAGAAAAAGGAAAATCAGGGTCCGGCATCGCTCGGTCTGTCATATTTCAGAGAGGAAAGATAACCTATGCATAAGGATGTTGAAAAAATACTTGTTTCCGAGGAGGAACTCAGAGAGATAAATGAGAGACTCGGAAAACAGATTACTAAAGATTTTGAGGGTAAAAATCTTCTTGTACTCGGCATTTTGAAGGGCTGTGTGTTCTTTATGACTGATCTTGTGCGTCATATAGAGCTGCCCATGGGCATTGATTTTATGTCAGTTTCTTCATACGGAAGCGGCACCGAGTCTACCGGAAGGGTAAAAATCACAAAAGATATTGATATCGACCTCAACGGTTGTGATGTTCTGATTGTGGAGGATATACTTGACAGCGGCAGAACACTTAAGTATGTTTCAGATATTCTTAAAACAAGAGGAGCAAAATCAATCAGTATCGTAACTCTGCTTGATAAACCCGAAAGACGAGTTGCGGATATTACTCCCGATTATGTAGGCTGCAGCGTGCCCGATGAGTTCGTTGTTGGATACGGACTTGATTATGACCAAAAGTACAGAAATCTTCCGTATATAGGCGCTCTCAAGCGAAGCATCTACGAAAAATAATTTAATAAAAAATTTCGCTCTGTTTTAATATTTTTAATTAAAACAGAGCGATTTTTTTATATG
>URIN01000212.1 GCA_900547915.1 uncultured Clostridium sp.
GTTTTATGATTCAGATGATGCCATTTGCCAGCGATGAAGTTATCACAGCGTTAGATGGGGAAAGTGCTTGTGAAAAATTCTTTTCAGATAATTTTAGTTTGGTATTACTTGATTTAATGATACCAAAAATGAATGGTATAGAGGTTATGAGTAAAATCAGAGAACATAACACAGTACCTATCATTATTATTTCTGCAAAAGATACTGATTCTGATAAAACGCTTGGCTTGGGATTGGGAGCAGATGATTATATTACAAAGCCTTTTTCTGTCACAGAAGTATTGGCACGAATTAAGGCAAATATCAGAAGAAGTACACAATACGCTATGGGTACTTCTATGGAACAGCCAGTTATTACACAAGGCGTTCTTAGCATGAATCTTAATGATTACTCTGTAAAGAAAAATGGAAAAGAAATTGAACTTACTGCAAAAGAATTTGAAATTTTAAAGTTATTATTACAGAATCCGAAAAAAGTATACACAAAGGAACAGATTTATTCCCTTGTATGGAATGACGCATATTTAGGTGATGAAAATGCTGTAAATGTTCATATCAGCAGACTAAGAACTAAAATCGAAGATAACCCCCGTGACCCACAATATATTATTACTGTCTGGGGAATCGGATATAAGTTAGGAGATTTTAAAGAATGAGTGATAAAACAATTATTTTCTTTTTGGTGCTTACGATTATTATGTTGCTTCTCATTATTATGTATCAACGCTTCGTATTCACCAGAGGAATACAAACGAAATTAAAACAAATAAGTGAGAAGTTAGAAGAAATTTTAGAAACTGGTAGCGACGAAAAAGTTATGGTATTCACAGACAATAAGGTTTTAATGGAATTGGGTGGACAAATTAACCGTCTTTTGATTGACCGTCAAAAGATAAAAGCTGACTTTAAAAGAGAAGAAATTTCTTCAAAGAAAATGTTGGCAAATATCTCCCATGATATAAAAACGCCTTTAACTGTCATATTAGGATATTTAGAAATATTGCGTCTTGGCAATGCAGATAATGAAATGTTAAAGAAAGTAGAATCAAAGGCAAAACAGGTAATGGACTTAATCAATCAGTTTTTTACTCTTGCAAAATTAGAAGCTGGCGACACAAATATAAATCTCTGCAAAATTAACATTAACGAACTATGCAGAGAAAACGTATTAAGTTTCTATGATATTTTATTGCAAAAAGATTTTACCGTTGATATATCAATTCCCGAAACAACAATTTTCGTACAAGGTGACAAAGACGCACTTCAAAGAATCCTTTTCAATTTAATATCTAATGTAATACGTTATGGAAATGACGGTAAATATTTGGGGATATTTTTACGTGAAGATAAGGCAAATGTTTATATTGATGTAACCGATAAAGGAAAAGGAATAAAAAAGGAATTTGCTTCTAACGTATTTGACCGTCTATATACAATGGAAGATTCCAGAAATCGTGAAATACAAGGAAACGGTCTTGGTTTGACTATCGCTAAGAATCTTGCAGTACAGTTAGACGGAGATATTTTCTTAGATAGTATACCAAATGTCAAAACTACTTTTACTGTAAAATTGAAAAAAATAAGCTACTAAATATGCCACGAAAGAAATTCGTAAGAATTAGTCAAGAGTTTTGAAAATCTATACTATTACAATGATATTCAGAAAGGAGGCAATGAAATATGTCTTACATTTTGCAAACTAACCATCTAACAAAAATCATAGATGGCAAAGAATTAGTTACTGATGTGAATATCCATGTAAAAAAAGGAGAAATCTACGGATTCTTAGGTCCTAATGGAGCTGGAAAAACTACGGTGATGAAAATGATTACAAACCTTTGGAAACCAACCAAAGGAACTGTTGAGCTTTTCGGAAAAACGTTGGAAACAACTTCTTATGAAGTATTAAAGCGTATGGGAAGTATTATAGAATTTCCTACATTTTATGAACATATGAGCGGAAAAGATAATTTGCAGCTTCATTGTGAATACATGGGATATTATAACAAAGGTAGTATTGATGAAGTTTTGGAAATGCTTAATCTTAGAGAAGCAGCAAATAAACCAGTAAAAAGCTATTCTTTGGGAATGAAACAAAGGTTAGGTATTGCCCGTGCAATTTTGTGTAAACCAGAGTTAGTTGTTCTTGATGAACCAACAAATGGATTAGACCCTGCTGGAATGAAACAACTCAGAGATTTATTCAAAATGCTATGCTCAGAGTATGGTATTACATTGATTATATCCAGCCATCTTCTTTCTGAGATTGAGAGTATTGCAGATACAATCGGTGTTATCAATCATGGAAAAATGATGAAAGAAATTTCCATGAAAGAAATTTCTGAAATGAACACAGCCTATATCGAACTTGCTGCCACAGACACCAAAAAAGCTGCTTACGTACTGGCTGAAAAGATGGAATTGAATAACTTCAAGATTATTGATGATTTAAAAATCCGCATATATGAGGTAAATGTTACTACACAAGAAATTTCAAAAGAGCTGATGTTGAATGATGTAGAGATAATCTCTATCAATAAGCACACAGAAACATTGGAAGATTATTTCTTAAAAATGACAGCGGAGGTGGGAAAATAATGTTAAAGTTAATCAAACTTGAATGGAAGAAAAACAACATTGGAAAATATATCCGCAATGCGATTATTATGGCTGCTCTGCTTTGCTTATTTGTTTTTGCACTGGCATTTTTAGGTATTGCGAATGACCCAGACGGAACACTGGACGCTGCTCCGGGAACAAATACAATTTCCTCACCTATAGAATTGTTTACAAGCATGACATTTCTTATTTTTACCAGTGTGATGTTAGCGTCATTTATTGTAAGTGCCTACAAAAATAAGACTATGAATTTAATGTTTTCTTATCCCATTAAACGACAAAAAATATTAGCTTCTCAAATGCTGGCTGTATGGTCATTTAATTTTGTTGCTTTGATATTAACAAAATTAGCTATCTATATGTGTGTATTTATCGGAGCTAAATTCATGCAATCGTCTTTTGCTATTGATTTTGATATTGGCAGTTTATCATTCTATATTCAACTGATACTTAAATCAGTAGTAATTGTGAGTATGAGTTTTATCGCTTTGTTTGTGGGAATGGCAATGAAGTCCTCAAAGGCAACTATTATTACATCATTTTTACTTATTTTCCTCACTCAAGCGAATGTTGGTGACTTCACATTAGCAAATAACGCAATATTCCCTATTGTCTTAACTATTATATCTTTAGGCTTTGCTGTTTTGTCAGTATATAATGCAGAAAGTAAAGATTTACTATAGGGGGTGCGTATGAGTATAAAAAAATTATTCTTAATAGGGGTCTTAGGACTAAGTTTCTGCATGACTGGTTGTGGAAACGGACAGAAAGTTGATTCCGAAAAAGAATTTTCTACTAATGATATTTCTGAAATAGTTATAAAT
>URIN01000213.1 GCA_900547915.1 uncultured Clostridium sp.
TTCGTCGGCAGCGTCAGATGTGTATAAGAGACAGATATAATCGTTACTTTTTTTTAAAATTCGTATAAGGCGGAACATCTCTTGCTTACAAACATCTGACTTGTGCATTTTTATTAATCTGATAACATCGTCAAATCATACCAATCAACAGAAGTACTGTTTATTTTTTCAAGATCAATAAATTCGGGTTTAAATATTGTATCTTCTGTTATAACAAAATAGTAATTTGAAATGTAAGTATAATTACAATATGCTCTGTTTTCTCTTATGCATCCTATTTCCTGAATAAAATTGCATCCAAAACCTGTTTCTTCCTTTATCTCTCGTTTCAAAGCATAAATAATATCTTCGCCTTTTTAAACACCTGCCCCATAGAAAGAATAAAAGTCAAAATCTCCGCTGTACATTATGAAAAAAGGCCGTTTGTATTCTGAATAATAGCTCTTGCCGTATTCTGGGCTTTGCTTTAGAGTATCCGCAGGGACCTAAAATATCCATATCCGTGATTTCTTTTATCAGTTTCATAAAACACTTACAATTTCATTCCATAATAATCTACATTGATCTCTGTACCGTCTGGATATTTTTCAGAAGATGATTTTATATATTCAGTAAATCCGTACTTTTTGTATATAGATAGGTTTGCTTTATCTTCTGGCTCGACACCCAGAGTAACTTTCTCATATCCCTTTTTTTTAAGAATTTCTATCATAAAACTGAACAGTTGAGAAAAGTATCCTTTCCCCTGAAATCTTTTAACTGTTCTAAAAGCACAAAGATAAGCCGTTTTTTCATCAACCAGACCATTACCATTCTGAACTTCACTTTTATCTAAAACAGCAGTTGCCTCAGCAACAGGTTTACCGTTTAGCAATCCATAAAAAACAATACTTTTCCCATTTTTTGCACGACTGATTGCTTCATTTTTCCACATTAACCAGTTGAAACTATCTTTATTATTTAAAATTTCAAAGTTCCACTTATCATTCATCTCTTCAATTGAAGCTATTTTACAAACATATTCTTTCATGAAAACAACTCTCCGAAAAAATAGACATATTACTCATAAAGATCATTCTCGTCAAGACCTTTATCAAGCCCGGACATTCCGACAACACGAGGCCATTTATTAGTTTCGATTATTGTTGTAGCATTGATATTACCAAGGTGGGCATAAAAGTGCCTGTACTGGCCAATTATACATTCAAGTCTGTTATGTGTATATCCCTCTGGAACAGAATAAAGATCTTCGTCATTAAGGTTGCCAAGATAATTCAATATTTTGTCTTTTACCTTTTCAAAATACGATAAAAGCTGTTCTCTTGTAAGAACTTTTTCGCCCATAAAATCAAGACTGTTTAGACCCGGCTCATGAAAATAAGGTTCCTCATATTTTGTGGGATTTATAAACCACTGGTCACAAGAATGAAGTGTATGATAACAGTGTTTCCATATAGGCATATCGCAAAGAATATAATCCATATCACAAGTAACTAAAGTGGTATGAAAATTATGGAACATAATTTGAGTGCTTTTTCTTATTGCTTCTATCAATTCCCTTTTTTGGTTTTCCATAAATTCGTACCTCCCTTTTTAATGGTTCTATAATAAAATAATATCATAAGTTTTTACCTTTTTGCAACAGTGCATTGCCGTTTCGCTTTTTAGTTCTGTTATTGAATTTTCCGCAACTATATTGTATAATCAGCTTATAAAGGCATCTGAGGTGAGTATATGAAAAAGCCAATAAAATATTTATCTTTTTTATTATCAATTATTTTCATAATAATGTGCTTTACAGGATGCGGCGGCGCCGGAAGCACGGACGCAATTATAGAACCTATTGAGGGTGACGCGCTGAATTTTGATGACAGCAACGGAGTATCAGTACACGACCCGTCAATATACAAATCTCAGGACGGCACATATTACATAACAGGCTCACACATTGCGTCCGCTAAGAGCAGTGATCTGATAAACTGGCACACAATAAGCTCAGGTGTATTTGACAGCAACAGAACTCTTGTTGCAGAAGGCTCAACGCTGAGAGAAAGTTACGCCAAAGCGTTTGCCTGGTGTGACGGTGCGCAAAGGCTGTTTGAAAAAAACGAGAATGAATGGGAGACCAACGTTTGGGCTTCAGACGTAATTTATAACGAAGCCATGGGCAAATACTGCTACTACGCATGCTCATCAGTGTGGGGCACAACTGCTTCAGTCATTTGGATGGCTGTTTCGGACAGCCCTGAGGGCACATTTCAGTTTGTTGACACAATGATTTACAGCGGTTTCAGCAACAGAACAACTCTGTTCGGCAAACCAAAAAATCAGCTGCACTACTCATTTACGAATATAAACGACCTTATTGAAAACAGCACTTTTACAAAAGAAGAAGTTGAAAGCAAGGACTGGTTTGACAGTGACGGAAATTATGACTGTTCATACGGCAAATATCCGAACGCAATCGACCCTGCCGCGTTTTATGACAAAGACGGCAATCTTTGGCTTGCATACGGCTCATACAGCGGCGGAATTTATATTATGCCGCTGATTGAGGAAACGGGCATGCCTGACTACGCCGCAATGCGAAATACGAACGGTTATGATATTTATTTCGGCAAACAGATATCATGTACAAACGAGGCAACCAACGGAACCGGAGAAGGTCCGTTCATTGTTTATGACTATGAGAGCGGTTATTACTATATGTTCCTTACATACGGCGGACTTGGAGCGCTTGACGGATACAACATACGCGAATACAGAAGTGAAAATCCAGACGGTCCGTATGTTGACATTACAGGAAACAAAACAACAGATATGGTAAGCACGGGAACAAAAATTATAGGCAACTATCAGTTTTCAACAGACGAAGAGGCTGTACTTTCACCTGGTCACTCCTCCTGCCTAGTTGACGATGACGGCAGAATTTATCAGGTGTATCACCAGAGATACAATGACGGCGAGGGTGCGTTTCACAATGTGCAGGTGCATCAGATGCTTAGAACGGCTAACGGCTGGCTGACGATGCTGCCGCTCTCATATAACGGTGAAACTGCTTCAGCCGTAACAACATCTGACATCAACGGCTCATACGAAGCTATTTTCTTCTCGGCTGACACTAAAAATACAGATGACTGGGCGAAGATTAACGAAACAATAGAGCCTGTTTCTGCCGCCGAGATAAAGGACGGAATAATTACAATTGACGGAAATGAATACGAATTAGTGCTTGACAGCAATTCATACACATTCACGCTGAATATAAATGGAGAAACTTTTTACGGTGCATTCTGCACAGGCACTAAAGACGGCAAAAATGTTATGACTTTATCCGCTGTATCAGACAGAAACCGCTCACTGTGGGCGCTGTCTCTTATACACATCTCCGAGCCCACGAGACGGACTCCTATCTCGT
>URIN01000214.1 GCA_900547915.1 uncultured Clostridium sp.
GAGATAGGAGTCCGTCTCGTGGGCTCGGAGATGTGTATAAGAGACAGACGCAGTATTATAGGGCAACATAATAACGTCTTCCTTACCGCTTAAGCTGTTTTTAAGGTCTTTAAGCTTATCAAGGTCGCTTTCAAGTAAAACGTCATCAGCATCAAGCCACATCACATAATCGCACGTGGCTTTTGAAAACGAATAATTACGTGCGGCTGAAAAATCATCACACCATTCGAAGTTAAAGATTTTATCTGTATATTTTTCAGCTTCTTTTACGGTTCCATCAGTACTGCCGGTATCAGTTATGATTATTTCATCAAAAAGTCCTTTTACGCTTTCAAGACAGCGCGGCAGAGTTTTTTCTTCATTTCTCACAATCATGCAAAGACTTATAGACTGCATATTATCACCCTTATCCATAATATGAGAAAAAAAGAAAAGCGGAATTAAAACCATAAAGATTTCAATTCCGCTGTTATAACTTTTTTATTTATCTTCGCCCATAAGCTGCTTCCAATGTATTTTGCAATACTCTTTACCGTCAATAGGCGGGTAATCCTCGTCATCTACTTTTGCAGCATTATAGCAGTCATATTCTTCATTATATTCGCAGCGATGGACATCTTCGCCGCCCTCGCTGAGGCCAGGTATAAACGAATAAAGGAAAATACCAAAAACAGCAACGGCTATAACAACCGCGCCGGCTTTACCGGAAGTCCATTTTAAAAATTTAACTTTGGCAAGGTCTATTTTATCCAATGCAGTAAACGGCTTAACATTTGAAATGAGATACATCAGACCCTTCATGATGAAGTAGCCGGCAACACCGGAAAGAGTGCCGATAATCATACCGCCGAGAACATCAGTTGGATAATGAACCATCAAATATACGCGGCTGCCCATAGTGCACGCGGCAATAACAGGGAAAATACACGCAATTTTCTTTTTTCCGTCAGACCTGAAAACAAGTGCCATAGAAACTGCTATCTCAAAAGCCGCGGTTGTGTGTCCGCTCGGGAAAGAATAATCAGATTCGCTGAGCGCACCGGCGCCGAGATAAGCCTGCCAATAAAAATCAACATCCTGCAGTGTATTATAAGGTCTTATTCTAAGAACGGCTGGTTTTGCTATTACATTAGTAACAAGTGTGCCCACTACAATTGCAAAAACAAGAGCAAAGCCGTATTTCCTTGTCTTTTTGAAAAGCATAAGCACAACGCCGAGAACGACCATTGGAATAACAAATGCCTCATCACCGAAAGAAGTGAACAATTTTGCTACTACCGTTAAAAACGAATTTTGAATATCCGCGAAAAAACGGAATATGGCAATATCAAAGTTATAAAACACCTTATCAATTGAATCGCCTATGGTAAGAAGCATAAAATCCATAAGGAAACCTCCGTTAAACTTAATAACATAATATTACCAAAAGGTGGCTGAGATTTCAAGTGCGGATTTGCGGATTTGTTACAAGTTATTAACATAAAATCAATAATTGTATGATAACTTAATGGAAATCAAATTTTAAAGGGAGAAATATGATAACTAATCCTTACAAGGTGCTGGGAGTACCTGACGGAGCATCCGAGCAGGAATGCGCAAAGGCGTACAGGAGGCTTGCGAAAAAGTATCACCCTGACCTTAATCCAAATGACAAGCATGCCGCCGAAAAGATGGCGGAAATAAACGCGGCATTTGACCAGATCAAAAACGGCACGGCTAAACAGAGTTCAGGCTCTTACGGCGGAACGAACAGAACCCGTTCAAGATCATCAGCGCCCGACTATTATACTTCGATAGCGCAGTTTATAAACAACCGCCAGTTTACACAGGCACTTAACCTGCTGAACAATATTGAAGACAGAACTGCTCAGTGGTACTACCTTTCAGCATTAGCAAACTACGGAGCGGGCAAACGCGAGATTTCTCTTTCACATATTCAGCAAGCGTGCGCTATGGCACCGGAGAACTATACTTACCGTGCAACTTATGACAGGATAAGAATGAGCGCTCAGGGCGGATTTGTAAATCCCTTTGGTGGATTTGCAGAGTTTGAAGATGATTATGACACAAACAACGGCAACAGAAAAACTTATAATGTGAGAAGCGGCGGATGCCTTTCAAGAATTTTCAAATTTATATTACTGCTCATAGTTGTAAGACTTATCTTCTATCTTATAACACTTGCATTCAGTGCAGGAACCGGTCACAACGGAAACAACTACAATCCGTCTCCCGAGCCGCAGACAGGTTACAGTGAGGAATACTCAAATGAAGAAGAGAACGACGATTCCTCTATATATTTCGGTGAAAGAACCGGAGATTCTCAGTATTACTGATATTACTGATTTGCTAATATCTTAGCGAAAGGACAAGACAATAAATGAAAAAATTTTTTAGTAACCTTGCAATAAAATTTCAAAGGTTTATGTACGGCAGATACGGTATTGACCAGCTGTACAGGGCTTTGCTTTGGTTTTATCTTGCGGCACTCATTCTTGCAATGATACTCGGCAGGGCTGTGGACGAAATATTTTATATTATCTTCTCCGCAATAGCATGGGGGCTGTTTATTTTTGCGATTTTAAGAGTGTTTTCAAAAAAGATTGAAAACAGAAGAAAAGAAAATCAAAACTGGCTTAATTTCACGTCTGTTTTCAGAAAAAAATTCAAAGATCTCAGCAACAGGTGGAAATTCCGCAAAACCCATGTTTTCAGAACATGCCCGCAGTGTAAAGCAGTGCTCAGAATGAAAAGGGTAAAAGGAAAACATATGGTAACCTGTCCCCACTGCTCCAAAAAATTTGAATTTCGCGTACTTTTTTAATGTATTTGAATTCTGTGCGGATATATGGTAATATATCTGCATGAGGTGAGAGTTTATGCAGATAAAGGAGAGTGCCGAAAACTATCTTGAAACAATACTTGTAATACACAATGAAAAGGGTTATTGCAGATGTATTGATATAAGCAATAAGATGGGATTTTCAAAGCCTTCAGTTTCGGTTTATATGAAAAACCTGAGGGAAGACGGTTATGTTTCCATTGACAACAACGGCGACATAACGCTAACAGATAAAGGTTTGGATATTGCACAAAGGATATATGAAAGGCACAATGTTATCGCAGGATTTCTTATGCAGCTCGGTACAAGTGAAAAAACTGCCTATGAGGATTCCTGCAAGATAGAGCACGATATAAGCGAGGAAAGTTTTCAGCTTATAAAGGCTCAGTATTACAAAAATAAAAAAGACTGATAATTATCACAAAAGCCCCGGATGCTCATCCGGGGCTTTTATTTTTTCAGCGTAACAAACATTACAGTTTGGCAACAATGTAAATAGTTTTGTTTTTGTAATTTTTATGTACCTGTCTCTTATACACATCTGACGCTGCCGACGAATAGCCTTGTGTA
>URIN01000215.1 GCA_900547915.1 uncultured Clostridium sp.
GCTCGGAGATGTGTATAAGAGACAGCTATATTCATTCAACACAAGAAATATTTATTGCAAAATTATATAACTATTTATTAGATTAAGAGATTTACGGATAAAGACGGCAAAACTCATAAAATGCAGTTTAACAAAGCTTTGTATGAACACGAATTTAATGTTTTGAAAGAGCGTATCAATAATTCGCATCAATAAACATCACTTTGGTTACTAATGGTATTTAAGAGAGTTTATTTGTTCAGATACGGCTGATATTGGTTATTAAAAACGGTGTTTTTTGTGTTCAGCAATAAAGGAGGGTTAGAATGGCAGATTTTCTTACAAGCAAGGCGGCTGTGATACTGTGCATATTCATTATTGTTGTTTCAAGGCTGATTGTCGCTTTGGTGGTATATATTAATTGCAAAGATAAAGATAAGTACTTAAGAACTGTTTTGACCCTTTTATCAATTGCATTTCCTATTATTACAGGAATTGTATCTGCCGTTGAATGCAAAAAGAAGCCGAAAAAAGTTGTTTCAATAATAATATCACTAATTATTTATTTCGCAGTGTCTGTGTCTGTAATTGCAGTGCTGGCGTATAATTTTAGTTATAATCAGTCTGAAAAATATTATGACAGGGAAGGAAATGTGTTTTTAGACCGCTCTGAGATTACATTTCAGGATACTGACGGAAATGAATACTCATACGATTTCGACAAGGCAGGATACGATTATTTATACATAAACGGCACGCAGGAGCGTCTTAATTCAGATCTTTGCTATGTTGACAGTGACGGTTATCTTCATTATGATGAAGATATGTCCATAGTAGCAAAAGACAGTACCTGCTGTGTTGATGAGGACGGTTCTTTGTATTACCCCGCAAGATATGTCACTTTCAATGAGGACGGTTCAATAGATTATTCCTTTAATATAGATGTTTTCAGTTATGACAGATTTAAAAATGCCTATACGTATGATTATGTTCCGTATTATGATAGGGATTTGAATAAATATATGTATTCATTTGATTCAAATACGCAAAAGGGAAGTTACACTAATGTTTCAACGGGTGAAGTCCTTGAAAACGAGTATTGCTTTGTGGATGAAGACGGCTATCTTGTGTATGACAAGGAGCATAATTTTACAGGAGAGAAAAACGAGGACGGCTTTGATGTGTATACTTCCCAGGACGGATCAACTTATTATTGGGCGTTATCAATATCGTGGGATAAAGACGGAAACCTCCTCGACTCCTTCGGTAAAGTTATAGATTAAAAATCATTTACAAAACCTAATTTATGTATTTATATTAAATTGAAAATATGATTTGCTGAATTAATAGGTGTAAAAGCAGAAAGTCTATACTGTGCACGGCTTTACTTTTATGTTTGAAGGTGGGAATATGAAAAAGGTTTCTAAAAGCACTATTGTTGCCGCTGTAATAAGCGCAGTTCTTGCAATTATTTCTTTTGCTGTTATTCCGTATTACAAAAGCGGAATTACCGAATATAATTCAATCCTTGACAAATATCTTAACTTTTTCACAATAACTTTTATAGTTGTTTCAACTGTGGCAATAGCAGGATTTGCGATTGTCAGCCTTATCTGCTTTATTGTCATTATTTTAAGAAGAAACAAAATGAAAAACAAAACACCTAAAATAATTTCGGCAATTCTTGTTATAGTGTTTCTTATTATCAACATAGTGCCGCATATAGGCATGGCCATTATTCAGGCAAACGAATCCTCCGTTGTTAATTCTGTTACTGAGAATGCAGACAGGTACGTTCGTTTTGATTCTGTCTTTGATGATTGCGATGAATCAAATTACAGAGAGCAGACGGAGTTTAAAAAGATATGTGATGAGATACCTGTAAATTATAGAGTTCAGCTTTCTGATTCTAACAATTATGTATCCACTGAATGCATATACATAACAAAACCGGATCTTATGAATAGATATTATAATGAACGGCGGGAGCGTTACAGCATTTTTGGTATTGCGGATTTCAGTGATGATGAACTGAAAGCGATGAATTGTGATGAAGGATTTTATTATACGCAGGATAACACCACAGATGTTGTTGTTATAAAAGGCGATGCTGTATTTCATATCAATCTTTGGGGACAGCAGGGAATAAATGAAAATTTAATGGCGCAGATTGCTGTGCTGTAAAATATTGATTGTGATGCCCTGTATAAACAAAAATAACGCCCTGTTCTGTTTTTAGAACAGGGCGCTTTTCTATGCATTGCCGTCAAGATTCAATTCAACTGTAAAGCAGCTTCCCTTGCCGGGCTCACTTTCAACATATATATTTCCGCCGTAAATGTCGATTATTCTTTTAGCAAGAGGCAGGCCAAGACCGTTGCCGCCGCTGTGGCGTGATGTATCTGCCTGATAGAATTTTTCAAAAATGTGGGTTATTGTTTCCTTGCTCATTCCTATTCCGTAATCCCTTATTTTTACAATAGCCTTACCGTCTTGCGCTTTTGCAGATATATCTATTGGCGCATTGGTTTCGGAAAACTTTACTGCGTTTAATATAATGTTGTGCCATACATGATATAAAACCGATTTGTTTGCATTTATATTTATATTGTCAAGGTTAAGATTAAAGCATATGTTTTTTGCGCGGATCTTTGGTTCCAAAAGCAGTACGCTCTGCCTTATCTGTTCATCAAGCCTGTACCGTTCTTTGTTGTCCGCAATCTGCTGATTATCAAATTTAGTTATCATAAGAATGTTTTCAACAAGTTCCGTCAGGTGCTTTGTGTTTCCTATTATTTTGTCTAAATATCCTTTTTCGCTGTCTGTTAGATTCGGATTGTCCTTGATAAGCAGAGCATAACCCTCTATTGCAGACAGCGGCGTTTTGATTTCGTGCGAAACATTTGAAACAAAATCAGATTGCAGCATTTCAACTGAGTTGAGATGTTTTGTCATTATGTTGAAATTATCTATGGCATTGTTTATAAATTTGAAACTTCTTCTTCTTTTCACTTCAACTGAATAATCGCCTTTTGCAACCTTGTCCGCAGCCTCTATTACATTATATATGGGGTGAACTATCAGCCTGCTTATTATCAAAAGATAAATTGAACTTATAAACAGATTTACAACAAAAAACAGCAGCAACATCTTGCCGATTGAAGACGGATCAAACGAAGTGACTGAAACGGATATTCTCAGATAAATAAATTCTTCCATCTGTCTATGGGGAATAACAGCCACGCTATAGGAATTGCGGTCTTTTGCAAGATACTGCCGGGGGAACAGATGGGCAAGGATGAGATTCAACTCATCCAACGGGGCACATACAAACAGATAACCATCACCCGTGATTTCCTTTTCATCCGTCCTGTCTCTTATACACATCTGACGCTGCCGACGAATAGCCTTGTGTAGA
>URIN01000216.1 GCA_900547915.1 uncultured Clostridium sp.
GAATGATACTGCGGCCGCTAAAAATTCTTGGGGTTATACCGAAGGAAACAAATTTAAGACGGCCGGTGAGATAATCAGAAATATGATTGAAGTGGTTTCCAAAAACGGCTGTTTTATGCTGAATATCGGGCCTAAACCTGATGGAAGTATCTGCGATCAGGAAAAAGCGATTTTGCTTGAAATAGGCAGGTGGATGCAGGTTAACGGCAGTGCTCTGCGTGGTTCTTATCCATATGAGGTGTGCCCGTTTGAAGGCAGAAAAAGCAAAAACGGCTCATTTAAGGAAAACAAAACATTCCGCCGCGGTGATTACTGTTTTACCGCAAAACCCGGAAAGATATTTGTTTTTCCCATGGCGAAAAAGCTTCCCCAAACGCTTAAAATTAAAAGTCTGCGCTTTGCTAATGAGGGCGGTATAAGATATGATATAAAATCCGTCAGAATAATGGGACAGAAAAACAGTCTGCCTTTTAGTCAGGATGAGAAATGTTTTAAAATCAGCTTGCCTTGCGCAACAGATAATGATTTACCGTTATGCATTGAAATAGATGTTGATTGATCTTGTTTTTAAAAAGTCCGCTTTTATGCGGACTTTTTTCATATCAATTTTCATAGGAATTTTAATATATGTTGACAAAAATAGGAATATATGGTACGATTATATCGGTTAGTCACTGCTAACTTGTTTTTTTGAAAAGCAGTTAGCGACGACTAACTGCTTTACCACTGTATTCACGGTGGAATGGGCAGGGCGCCGGAATACTCCTTCAGAACTTCTTTGTACCCGAAAAAGCAAAATACACTCTCCCTCATATTTTGCCTAAAGAGTCCGGCGCCCTTTATTATAGCAATTTCAGCCATCATATATTTATAAATTAAACTGAAAATGTTAATTCATTTTGGATTTGATTATAGGAATTGTCATTATTTTTTAAAAGAATAAAGAAATAAAACAAAGCCCGGCACATCACTGCGCCGGGCTGATTTTGTATAGTTAGGTTAAATTGTTACAATACCTAATGTGTTAAGCACTGAACTTATAAGAATTGCAAAGATGCACACAGGAGCAATCCACTTTACCATAACGGTGTACAGTTTCTTTTCGCGGAATTTACCGTTGAGTTCAACTTCGTCAATAATGGTTTTCGGTTTAATGATGAAGCCAACCAGTATGCAGGTAAACATACCAACGATAGGCATAAGCACACTGTTTGAAATGAAGTCAAGGAAATCAAGTATGCTCAGATTCATTATTGTGAAGTTGCTCCAGATACTGTATCCGAACGCACAGAAAATGCCGATAATAAGAGCATATGCGTATACGATGAGAGCTGCTCTTTTACGGTCAATCTTGTATTTGTCCATCATACCTGCAACGATTGCCTCCATAACGGAAACAGAGCTTGTAAGTGCGGCAAAAAGCACAAGAATGAAGAATGCTGCACCTACTACAGAGCCGAACGGCATCTGCGAGAAAACTTTTGGCAGGGTAACAAACATAAGACCTGCACCCTGTCCTAGCGCTGATTCATCTCCGCCTGAATAAACGAAAACGGCGGGAACTATCATAAGTCCTGCAAGAAATGCAACTGCGGTATCAAATACCTCAATCTGTCTTGTGGAAGCAACTATATTGCCGTCTTTTTTTAGATATGAGCCATATGTTACCATAATTCCCATTGCAAGTGACATCGAGAAAAACAGCTGACCGAGCGCAGCCACGAAAGTCATCGGGCTAAGTTTGCTGAAATCGGGTTTGATGTAGTAAATTACGCCGTCAAGCGCGCCGGGCTGGCATACTACGAAAATAGTCAGAGCAACGGTTAGCACCAAAAGAGCAGGCATCAAATAGCGGCTCATTTTTTCTATTCCTTTGTCAACGCCAAGAAAAACTATTGCGGCGGTTGCCGTGGCGTAAATGAAGAACCAGATCAGTGGTTCAACGGGTTGCGCAATGAAGCCTGAAAAATAATCGTTTCCCGCAGCCTGTTGTACTCCTCCGGTTATCATAACAGCGGCATATTTCATTACCCAGCCGCCTATAACGCAGTAATACGGCAGTATGATTACGGGAACAAGTGTTGACAGTGTGCCAAGCCATTTCCATTTTTTGTTTAGAATTCCGTATGCTTCCATAGGACTTCTGCGCGTCTTTTTGCCTATGGCAATTTCAGTTACCATCAGTGTAAATCCGAAGGTTACCGCCAGAATAATGTAGATAAGCAAAAAAATGCCTCCGCCGTATTTTGCGGCAAGGTATGGGAACCTCCAAAGATTTCCGAGCCCGACTGCTGAGCCCGCAGCGGCAAGAACGAATCCTACTCTGCCAGAAAAGGTGCTTCGTTTAGCCTCATTCATGTTTTCACAGCCTTTCAGTTAATATTTATTTGTCTTGTTTTTTATTGCTGTTAAAACATTATACCAGCAAAGTGTTCTATAAGCAACATTTTTATTCATATTTTGTGCCTTTTATACCTGTGTTCGCTCCTATATTGGCTGTTTTTTAATTATTATCTCCAGAGCAACGATAAATTAATGAATATATTTCTTTTATAGATACATTAAATTGACATAAAGATAACGATTTGATAAAATATATTTTAGATTAAAAGAGGGGAGGCGCCGTGCTTGAACGATTATAAATCGGGGCACAGAAACCGCATTAAAGCAAAATATTTTGAAAACAGCGCCAACCTTGTTTATGACTACGAAGTCCTTGAACTGCTTTTGACTTATGCAATTCCCCGCAGGGATGTAAAGCCGATAGCAAAGGAGTTGCTTGATCGGTTCGGATCACTCGATAAAGTGTTTTCCGCAAGTAAGGAACAGCTTTGTTGTGTAAACGGAATAGGTGAAAATTCAGCTATACTCATTAAACTTGTGAAAGATCTGCAAAGCCGCTGCGCAAAGGGCAGAAATGATAAAATTAAGCAGTTGTCATCTGAATATGAAGCAAAAGTATACTTTGAAAACATAATTGCAACTGAAACTAAAGAACTGTTTTTGCTTGCAAGCCTTGATAATTCCGGCAGGATAATAGCTTGTCATACGATTGCAAGCGGGGATATTAATCATATTGACATAAACCCCAGAAATATTGTGGAAACAGTCCTGATAGATAATGCCAGCATGGTCGTGATAGCTCACAATCACCCGTTTGGTACTGCTGAACCTTCTGCAAACGATATAGATTTTACGCTCAACGTAAGGAATATACTTTCTTCAGTAAATGTCAGACTTACTGATCATGTAATTGTAGGGGAGAGCGGCAGCCTTTCAATGCGCGGTGATAACCGCTTTTCACGTTATTTTTCTAAAGAAAGCAGTTTAAATTACGGCAGGTGAAATTATGGGCAGTAATTCAAAAATTGAATATCGCAAGC
>URIN01000217.1 GCA_900547915.1 uncultured Clostridium sp.
CTACACAAGGCTATTCGTCGGCAGCGTCAGATGTGTATAAGAGACAGCTTGTGCACGGTGGTGAAAAAATGCTCGGAAAATATATTCGTATCCGTATTGATCATCCGATCGGTACGGTAGACGAGAAAACGGGCTATACTTATCCGCTGAATTACGGAGCAGTTTACGGTTACGAAAATCTGAATTCCTTTGTGATGGGAATAGACCATCCCGTTCGTAATTTTGACGGACGAGTTATAGCAACGCTGAACCCGAAAGCGGGCGGCAGGCAAATTTTAATAACCGCGCCTAAAAGCACGCGGTTTATAATCAATGATATTGCTAAATACATTGATGCAAAAAAAGACTTTCCCGCGTATAAACTTGAATGCCTTTATGAAAGCAGCTGCGGCGCTGTTGTTTACAGAGATATAAAGGGCGAAGTGCGCTATCTTTTGATAAAAAACAGAAGATCCGCACACTGGGGTTTCCCAAAAGGGCATATCGAACCGGGAGAAACAAAACAGCAAACTGCTGTTCGTGAAGTGCTGGAAGAGACCGGAATACACGTTAAACTTATTGACGGTTTTGAAAGCATTTCAAAATACAAAATTCAAAACAAAATTGAAAAGGTCGTTTCCATATTTGTTGGCACAACGACTGACACTTCTACCTGTATACAGCCTGAAGAGATAGAGGATTACATCTGGCTTACATATGACAGAGCGCTTAGCATTCTCAAATTTGAGAACGATAAAGCAATAATCACACAGGCTCACAGCTTTTTGAACGAAAACAACTATATCTAAAGGTGTTTCAATGACCAGGGAGCAAAATTATCTGATACAGCTTTCAGCGGCGTATTTAAAGCAGGAAAAAATACGCCTAAAAGATGATATTGATTACCGTGCACTTATTAACGAGGCACTAAATCATAATCTTTTCGGCGTTGCTTTTTGCGTTATAGCCGAATGCAAAAATAAAAAAGAAGTTATAGATGAAAGCGATCTTAACAAGTATCAAGCACTGTTTACAGACAGCATTTATAATTATAACCTCTTCTTAAAAGTATACGGTGACCTTACGAATGCTCTTAAAGGCTCTGAAATCCGTTTTGTGCCGTTTAAGGGCATTGTGCTGAAAGATATCTACCCTGTGCCTGAAACACGCTGTATGGGAGATATAGACGTTTTAATTGACTATGATAAAAGAGAAGCCGCAAAAGCCGCTCTTATAAATGCAGGGTTTAAATGCGTAAACAGCAACGGACCTGTTTGGGATTACGATAAAAACGGTATACGTATTGAGGTGCACACTTCGCTGGTAAACGGAAAAACCGGCAACAACTGCGCAATAAAATATTTTTCAAACGCAATCGAAAAGGCGCATTTTAGCGAATTTGAAGGCAGGTTTGACGACAATTACCATTTTGAATATCTGATAGCTCATCTCGCTCACCATTTCTTCTTTTACGGAGCAGGCATAAGAATGGTGCTTGACCTTGCGGTTATGATGAAATTCAGCAATATCGATATCAACTCAGTGCTGGTTGACCTTAAAACGGCAGGACTTGAGATATTCGCCGAAAATATTCTTTCAGTTTGCAACAAATGGTTCGGTGTTGGCAAAGATTTCGGAACTGACACCGCAAAAACGGAGGAATTTCTGGCCTCACACGGCGCATTTGGTTTCAGCAACAGAAATATATCCGCGGTTATCGAGCGAAAGGATATGGAGGACGGAAAAAAAGCCGGAAAGTTTAGAACGAGGATTAGACTTCTGTTTCCGCCTTACGAAAAACTGAAAGAGATACCATATATAAAATTTATTGAAAACAGACCGTATTTGACACCTTTTGCATGGGTGTACAGGTTTTTCTATAATCTTAAAAACAAAAGAAAATTTATGATGAGCGCTGTTAAAGGTCTTTCGGACGAAAGCGCAAAGGCAGAAGCTCAGAAAGAACTTGAATTTTTTGAGGAAATAGGACTTGCCTGACGGCAGGCAAACACTCACGGATTTATAAATGGAGGGAAATATGGGATTTTTAATTGCAATTCTTGTAATTCTGATTCTTCTTGTGATAGCTTTTGTAGTTTGGTTCATTCTTTACAAAAACAGCGGCAAGTGCCCGCTATGCGCACTTGAAAAGCTTGTAAAGCCCACTAAAATTACAATGAACGTTGAAAACGATGAGCCATATTCAAACGGCACGGCACTCACCCCGCCTATGGGATGGAGCAGCTGGAATACTTTCCGCCAGAATATAAGTGAAGAACTTATACTCAGCACAGCAAAGGCGGTTAAAGACAGCGGACTGCTTGACGCCGGATATCAATACATAAATCTTGATGACTGCTGGCACAGCTCCATGAGAGACGCAAACGGCAAGCTTCAGGGCGACCTGGAAAAGTTTCCTAACGGTATACAGTCTCTTATATCACAGGTAAACCGTATGGGAATGAAAGTTGGTCTTTATTCCTCTAACGGAACTTTAACCTGCGAGGATTTGCCCGCAAGCCTTGGCAGAGAAGAAATTGACGCACAGACTATTGCAGACTGGGGCTGTGAATTCTTCAAATACGATTTCTGCCACCACAAAATAATAAGCGGTGAAGCGCCTGTTATAGAAGCACTTGAAATTAGCGAGCCGGGTAAAACAGCAGAACTTACTCTTTATCCTGAGGATGCTGAACTTACGGGCAGAGCAAGAATTCTCAATATAAAGAAACTGCCGAGCGGCAAAGGTCTCGGAATGCTTAACCACGCGGCTGGAACGGCTACATTCCGCCCGATGATAAACAAGGGCGGCAAATATGTGCTTACAGTTCTTTTCTATAAACAGTTTAGCACAAAGGAACAGTACATCCAGGTTATCGTAAACGGCAATATATACGAAGTATTTTTCCCGAGCGCAAAAGGATTTACACCCACAGGCAGAGTTCAGACAATAATTGAACTTAAAGAAGGTTCAAACGAGATAATTCTCACAAACCCCATTGTAACAAACGCTGACAGCTCGTTCATACAGTACAGACGAATGGGCAACGCACTCAAAGAGGCAACCAAAAAAACTTCAATTGAAAAGGGCACCAGAGAAAAGCCGATAATCTTTTCAATATGCGAATGGGGTATGGCTTTCCCGTGGCACTGGGGCTCACGCGCCGGCAATATGTGGCGCACAACGCCCGATATTTCAGCGAACTGGAGAAGCATTCACATCATTTACAGCCATAACATAAAGCTTTACAAACACGCTTGTCCCGGCGCATGGAATGACCCCGATATGCTTGAGGTCGGCAACGGCAAGCTTACTGAAAACGAAAATAAAACGCATTTCAGTCTGTGGTGTATGATGGCAGCTCCGCTGATACTCGGAAATGATGTTCGCCTGC
>URIN01000218.1 GCA_900547915.1 uncultured Clostridium sp.
CAGCGTCAGATGTGTATAAGAGACAGGGTTCACCCTGCTCCTACTGCCGTTCTTTCAAATCAAACGGCATACGGTAGTTATTACAGCCGTGATATGTCAGATTTCCTGGAACCGTGTTTTGAACAATGGAAAAAGCTCTCGGCACATTTTGACGCAGTTCTCACAGGCTATTTTGCATCTGCTCAGGAAGTCAGAACTGTTTTGAAGTATTTTGCAGATACGGATGCGCTGTTTGTTGTTGACCCCGTAATGGGAGATGACGGAGAACTTTATAACGGTGTAACAGGAAGTCTTTGTGCAGAGATAAAAGAGCTTGCCTGCCATGCCGATATAATAACTCCGAATATCACCGAGCTCAGACAGCTTACAGGTGAAAACGATACTCAAAAAGCGGCCGGAATAATGCTTGACAGCGGAAATAAGGCAGTTGTGCTGACGGGCGTGCAGGAAAATGGTATGATAGGCAGCACCGTTTATACAAAAGATGAGCAGCGCACATTTCTTTCGCCTAAACGCGGCGGATATTTTTCAGGTACAGGGGATATCTTTTCTGCTGTACTTACAGGTAAAATGCTAAAAGGTTCATCTGTTTTTGAAGCTGCGCGTTTTGCGGGCGATTTTATTTCTGATGTTATCAATGTAACAAATTCGGGTAATGCTCAAGATGGTGTTGATTTTGAGAAAAGGCTGGGTGATCTTGTGTGAAAAAAACAACTAAAAACATTTGCTTTTCCGCAATGTTTGCCGCAATGATTTTTGGGCTTACAATGCTTCACGTTCCGATAGGTGCGGGCGGATATATCCACGTGGGAGATGCCGTAATATATGTTAGCGCTATGCTTATGGGCGGTCCCTGGGCTTTTATTTCCGCGGCAATCGGAGCGGCGTGTGCCGATATAGTTTCGGGTTTTGCTGTTTATGCAATTCCTTCGGCAATTATAAAAATTCTGATAGCAGTGCCTTTTGTTATGATTTCAAAAAAAACATCAAAGATTTTGTCAATTCGTTCTGCGACTTTTACTGTTATTTCAGGTGTTATAACGGTACTTGGCTATTTCATCGCAGATCTGATTTTGTATAGGGAGGGCGCAATTGCCGATCTTCCTGCAAATATCATTCAGGCGGCAGGCAGTGCTGTTGTGTTTATAATTCTTGCATTTGCGCTTGACCGAGCCGGAATAAAGCAAAGATTTGAAAAGGAGATTGATATATAATGGCTGATATTATTTATTCTTGGTATGGAAATACATACTTCAACATTACAAATAAGTGCCCCTGTAACTGCGCTTTCTGCATACGCAAAAAGGCAGATGCAGTAGGTGATGCAAAGCGCTTGTGGCATGATACTGAACCAACTTTTGAGGAGATAAAAGCTGCTGTGGAGGCTTATGATTTTACCGGCGTAAAAGAGGCTGTGTTCTGCGGTTACGGTGAGCCTACAAACGCATATGATAACCTTATTAAGACTGCAAAGTATATGAAAGAACATTATCCTAATATAAAACTTCGCATAAATACCAATGGTCTTTCCGATCTTATAAACTCTAAGTCTACTGCGGCGGAAATTTGTTCCGTTATAGATATTATCTCTGTATCACTCAATGATCCGGATTCGGAGAAATATGATAAGATAACCAGAAACGTATTTCCGGGCAAAGCATTTCCTGCCATGCTTAAATTCACAAAGGAATGTGTTGACTGCGGTGCCGAAGTATGGATGACGGTGGTTGATGTTATTCCGCCTGAAGATATTGAAAAATCACGTAAGATATGTGAGGAATGCGGAGCTCATTTTCGTGTTCGTTCTTATGCAGCAGGCAGATAAATATTGTATCGAAATAAAAAATAACCGCTTTGCAAAATGCAAAGCGGTTTCATTTTTTACATATTTAGGTTTGCGCGAACTGCGGCAATTTTTCTTTTTCTTTCACAATAGGCCTTATTATATGCGGCTCATTTTCCTCATAGCATTTGCTTATTGCCTGTGTAAGACCTATAAGCATCATAAACAGGATTATCTGTTTTGGTGAGTTGAAAATGTAATCGGTAAGGCCGAAACCAAGATACATAACAAAGCTTGTGAAAATATAGAATATCAGGTCATATCTTTTTCCGCTCGGAGCTTTTGTTTTGAAAAGCTTTATCACCGTCATTATAATTATGGCAAATAGAACTATTATGCCTATAATTCCGAGCTCAGCCCATATTTCAAGCACAAAATTGTGTGCGTGAGGTTTGTCAAGCCCGTATTCCTCAAAAAGGAAATTGCCGGTGCTCTCACAGCCGAATCCTAATCCCGTAAAGAATACACGTATATTTTCTGTTATGTAATCTGCAACGCTGTCCCATATAACAAAATGATTTGCAGATGACTGCTTTGCCGCCTGTGCTGCCGCAGCAGCTGCCTCATGATGCGCCGTGCTGTTTCCGGCTGACTTGTGCGGCAGAGATACAATGCCGTATCTTGTCAGCATTGACGGAACTATTATAAGAAGCGTGGGTATAAGTATTGTAAACAATGCTTTGCCATGCCTTTTGATAAGCACGATAAACATAAATACCCATCCTGCAAGAGCAATAACGCATCCTGCTCTTGTCATAGTGGAACTGAGACCTGCGCTTATGAACAGGTTTATGAAGAAGTAAAAAATCTTGTGTTTTTTCTCTTTTGCGTTGAGAAACAGATAAACTGAAAGCGGATAAACAAAAACAAGGTATGTGGCAAGCAGGTTCGGATTTGAAAAGAATCCGCTGGCACGGTCTGCAAACGTGTTTGTTCTTATTTCAAACGGAAGCCACGTATATACCGCTTTGTCAAGCCCTTTGTAAATAGGCGTTGGCAAAACAAAACTTTTGCTTATGTAACCCGATTTGCTCAGTGCATATGTGCACACCTGCACTGTGCCTATTAATCCGTTCAGCGCTCCGCTGAAAACTGAGGCTTTTAGTATATCGTCAATCTTTTGCTTTGTGTCTGCAAGATTATAAATCATTACGAGTATCAGGAATACTGCCCACCACAGTCCAGCTGTGCCGAGCGTATCAAGTACCGTATCGCTCCATAAAGCGCTTGCAAGCGCAATGCACATAAAAGCCATAACGACTTTTCCTATTGTGCCCACCTTTGCCTTTCGCCCTTCGCGTGACCATTGCACTTTAAAAACAATGAACGCCGCAAACAGCAGAAACGGACTAACGTATTCCGGCAGTATGGGAAACAGGAATACCGTGGCAAGGAGCCACCGCCATGCGGGACTGTCCTGCCTATGGTTTGTTAGTTGCATATAAAGCATCATTCTCCGATAGAATTTACGGTGGATATCACCGCATAATTCTCATAATACTACATTTTAACTGTCTTTTCAACAAAAA
>URIN01000219.1 GCA_900547915.1 uncultured Clostridium sp.
CACAAGGCTATTCGTCGGCAGCGTCAGATGTGTATAAGAGACAGGTTGTAAATATCGTCAATTTTTTTGTTAATAAAGTCTACTTCGTATGGAAGTTCGTATTCTTTACAAGATAAACTAGTTTCTTTTTCTTCAATTTTATATATCTCTCTATACTTTAAATTTATTTTGTTATTTAAAGTTCCATATAACCATGCCTTTGGTTTTTCAGGTAGACCATCTTTGTTAACTTTTTCGCATAAAGCCGTAAAAACATCTGATATAACATCGTCAATATTGTCAGGATGACTTCGCAGTTTCACTCTGCAAACAGTTCGGAGTTGAGGCTCAAACTGATTCCATAGTTCCTCGCATTTTTTCTGTTTTTCTATATTCAAGATTTAATCCTCTTTTCTCTTTTCTTTCAATACATTTTTAAGAGATCTCGCTGTATCTATTATAATTATTCTTTCAGTGTTTGTACAGTCTGACAATATTTCTGAAAGAATTTGATTCGTAGCTGTTAAATTATCCATTATATTGTCACAGAGCAACAAATCTGTATTACATTTAAGTGCGTTTGCAATTTCAACCAAAACTGGCAAACTCAATTTTGTGTTTGCATTCTCAATATTGCTCATATGTGTTAAAGAAATACTTGTTTTTTCTGCAAGTTTTTCTTGTGTAAGGTGTCGGAATAGTCGCTCTTGTTTTATTCTGATTCCTATACCTTGATAATTAATAGACATAAAAGTACCTCTTTTCTTTACGAATTAGTACTTTCATTGTATAAAAAAATCATTTGCCTTTTAACAATCTATGTAAATATAAACTTTACATAGTTTAATATCTTGATTTGGGTTTCATACATTTTTATGTAATATGTTACTTTTTTCTGACAAATTCAAACTATATTTATAGTACTTTGTTTAAATTTGCGAGGTGAAGATCATGTAAGCAAAATTATAAATAATTTTTATTTATATAAGATGTTTGTATTTTAAGTTTGGGAGAAAAGAGATGAAAAAAGCTACTTTATTTAAACAGGTTTTATGTTTTGTGCTTTCGTGTTTATTTGTTTTGCAATTGGGGATACCGAGTGCTTTTGCAAATACTACGCAAAATGGTAATGAAAGAGTTACCTCAGTTATATCTGAAGATAAGAATTATGAAGCTCTGATGGACGGTATATTGGAAAAAAATGAAATTTATCCTGATGAAAATGGTTTATGGATCAATACATCATCCCGTGGGTTCTTTTTAAAAATGGTGACAAATCTTAGTGACCAAGAATATACAGTCAATGATGATGGTTATTTAGTACAGGAAACCGTGAATTATAAAACATTTAATACATACGATGAAAAATTAAAAGAACTTATTGAGGGCAATAAAACAATTATCGTTGCAATGTCCTTAACATATAATGCTTACAATGAAGCGTTTGAAGAAGTCTATACTATTTCGATCGAAGACGGCGAATTTGCATTATTATTTGAAAAAAATGATGATTGTAATATTGTTGTTCTCAATTATGCACATTATGCCGAGCATAAAGATCATTATGTTTATGAAGATGAAAATGAATATGATGAGGAATATTATTATTCTGATGAAGAACTAATGAATAACTTTTTAGAAGTGTTTTATCAGGATACCGATTTCGTTGAATTAACCAAAAATGAACATACTCAAAAAGAAGCTAAAGCTCTTTTACAGGATGATAATGAAATCGAATACATAACCCCTGCTCCAAAGTCGTTGCCTATGCCACGTTCAGTTAATGTTCAGTCTGATTTTGATGTTGCAGCCTATGGAGTTTCAGAAAACATTGCTACTTATGCAAGCTGCAACATGAATAGTGCAGAAACTGAATCAATGACTGGCATTATTGTTGATGAATCTTCTACAGATGTCGTTTTGAATTATTTAAATATACATGGTATTTATACATATGATGTTGATACTAATGGCAAGCTGATTTGTGATTATTTGGAAAAAGAAAATCCTTATTTGGATGCCTCTGGAGAAACTGAAATAGATAAGGAATTGAAGTATGTTGAACAAAGCGGATTGTTTGTGTATATAAGTGTGGACGACTCCTATTACAGTGTTCAAAGTAATACATTGCAGGATGTTTTTTTGGAAAGTGACGAATATGTTAAAACATTTATGAACGAGGATAATACACAAAGACTTTTGATTTTAAATCCTGTATACTTTAATATGGATATGGGGTATAATCCTGCAACATCAGACCGTTTTGTTAAAAATCTTACTCATAAAGAATTACGAATTCATACATATTCAGAAAATAGTTTAGATGGTGTTACAGGTGTAATGAATACAGCTAGAACTGTCTATTTCGGACCTTCATCCAGCAACTATGCAGTGGTTGGAAGCGTTGAAAAAAACGAAGATATTGTTGTACTTGGTAAAAACGCTGGTTGGTATTTTATTTCGTATGCGGTAGGTTCTACCTCTACTTATAAATCAGGATATGTACCAGTTTCAACAGTTTCAAGTATTTCAGGTTCAGTGCATGAACAAGTTTTTGAAGAAGGATATAATTATTCGGATTCAGAATTGACAGTTAAAAGTTGTTCATTTTTTGATTATGCTATTAATAATGGTACGATTTATGCTGAAGAAGGCTTTACAGAACTACAACAATATTATGAAGATGGCAAATGGATATCTCTTGTAGAATTCAGTACTCCAAGCGGTACTAAGCGTGGCTTTGTAAATTCATCAAGTATGCACATAACAAATGTGTATAACAGTACTGTAGCACGTGTTGTTGCAAGCAGTTCGCCGGTATATGCCGGACCAGATAATAGTTATGTAAAACTTGGCGGTGTTTATGAAAACGAATTTGTAGCCATTCTCTCAATTAATGGGAAATGGGCATATTCTGAATTCAATGCAGCCAGCGGTAGAAAGCGCGGTTATATAAAATATTCAGATCTTGACAATTATGTTGTTAGAAGTTACGCTACAGATAAAATACATATTTCTTTAAAAAAAGCAACTAAAGAATTGAGTGTCTATGGTGGACCAAATTCAAACTATGCAAATATTGGTACTATAGTTAATCAAGAAATTGTATCATATTTAGGTACAGAGCTCGATTATAGTTATATAGAGTATACAACTACTAATGGTGCTAAACGCGGATATGTACTGTCAAGTTCTTTGACTAATGCAACTGTGCCATCAATTCCAAGTATTCCCACTTATAATAATTTTACATCTGGAACTTATGGCTTAAGCGGTAATAACAAAGAATTAAAATGGTACAAATTAGGTTCTGGTAAGAATGTTGTCTTTGCTGTATTTGAACAGCATGGTTGGGAAGATGCCTGGGCATTTGACGGTGTTGAACTTG
>URIN01000220.1 GCA_900547915.1 uncultured Clostridium sp.
GAGATAGGAGTCCGTCTCGTGGGCTCGGAGATGTGTATAAGAGACAGTTAATAAAGTTTTTTACCATTCTCAATATCGGTAATTTGATCAATACGTGTCTGATGCCTTCCGCCTTCAAATTCCGTATTAAGAAAAACCTCAACAAGTTCTTCAGCAAGACCTGCGCCTACAACTCTTGCTCCAAGGCAAAGACAATTTGCATCATTGTGCGCACGTGTATACTTTGCGCTGAAATAATCAGAGCAAGCGCATGCACGTATGCCTTTTACTTTATTTGCAGCCATAGAAATGCCTATTCCCGTGCCGCAGAAAAGGAGTGCTTTATCACATTCTCCGCTAATTACGGCATCACACGCTTTCTGTGCTGAAACAGCATAATCAAATCTCTCAGGCGAATAACAACCATAATCTTTGTACTCTTCTCCTATTGAAACAAGATATTTCTTAATTTCTTCTTTGAGCGGAAAACCCGCGTGGTCTGAACCTAATGCAAGCATATTTATTTCTCCTCAGATTTTCTTTTTAATTTAAGTTCCCTCTCCGCCTGACTCGGTCTCAGGTAAACCGGCATCAGAGCGGCTGCGGGAATTTTTTCTTTATCCTGAGCGGCTGAGGCAACACCTACACCGCTTTGGTACATTAATTCTTCAGGCGCAAGCTCACAATTATCTGCACTCAGAGAACTGTAAAACAATTTTGCGCCGTCACCGGCAATAATTACCCTTTCAAATGATACAATTTCTTTTACGAGGTCCTGTGCCGAGATAGCCCTGTCATTACAAAGACGTGTCACCTTACCGTTTTCCACCTTAAACAAGGCATTATAAAACTGCATTCTTCTCGCGTCCATAACTGCACAAACAACTGCATTTTCGTTTTTAAAATTATGTGCAATTGCCTCAAGCGGAGATACACTTATACACGGCAGATCATACGGAAAAGCTAAGCCTTTTACCGTTGCAACACCTATACGAACGCCTGTAAATGAACCGGGCCCGGCAGAAACAGCTACAGCGTCAAGATCAGAATATGAATAGCCCTGCATAACACTTTCGACAAGCGGCAAAAGCGTTTCGCTGTGAGTAAGACCGTTATTTATTAATTCACTTTTTATCACCCTGTCTCCGTCCGTTAACGCGGCAGACGCCGTAACGGCGGAAGATTCAACGGACAACAGAAGCATTAATCCATTTCACCTTTTTTATAAATTTTGAATTCCCGCTCATTATCGGAAATCTTTTTAATATCCACAATTATTGTATCTTCAGGAAGAGCACCGTAAACATTTTCTGACCATTCAATAGCTATATAAGCTCCTGAGTCCAGACAATCAAAAAAACCTGTTGAATAGAGATCATCCCAGCCGTCCACACGGTACATATCGAAATGATAGAGCGAATTTTTTTCACCAATATACTGATTGCAAATGGCAAATGTGGGCGAAGATACATCACAGTCAATTGAAAGACCTTTTGCAAGCCCCGAAACAAAAGCTGTTTTTCCTGCGCCAAGATCACCAAGGAAAGCAATAACAGCGCCTTTAGGCAAACCCGCAGCAAATTTTTGAGCAAATTCTACGGTTTCCTGTCTGCTGTTCGAATGAATTACCTGCATATTAGAAAAGTCCTACCGTATTACCGTTTTCATCAATATCAATACTGTATGCGGCTGGCTTTTTGGAAAGTCCCGGCATAGTCATAACGGAACCGGTTCTGCAAACAACAAAGCCGGCACCATTGGAAAGCTCAACTGATTCAATATGAAGCGTGAAACCGCTGGGTCTTCCCAAAAGTTTTGCGTTATCAGAAAGACTATACTGCGTTTTAGCTATACATACGGGCATTTTATCCGCACCGAGTTTAACAAATTCTGCAATACTCTTTTTAGCGGCAGCAGAATATTCAACACCGCTTGCACCATAGATCTCTTTAGCTATTGTTTCAATTTTTTCCTCAATTGAAAGATCGAGGCTGTAAAGCGGTCTATAACCGCTTTCTCCCTCGCAAGCATCAACAACCTTTTGAGCAAGTTCTACCGAGCCTTCGGAGCCTTCAGCAAAACATTTTGTTACAGCTACCTCTGCACCCTTCTCTGCACAATATTCTTTGATAAACTGAATTTCGGCATCAGTATCGGCGTAAAAATGGTTTATAGCAACAACTACATTGATACCAAACTTTTTGAGATTTTCAATGTGTGCACCAAGGTTTACAGATCCTTTTTTAAGTGCCTCAAGATTTTCTTTTGTAAGGTCTTCTTTAGGTACACCGCCGTTATACTTCATTGAACGAACAGTTGAAACAAGAACAACACAGTTAGGCTTAAGGCCGGCAAGGCGGCACTTAATATCAAGGAATTTTTCTGCACCGAGATCAGAACCGAACCCGGCTTCCGTAATACAGTAATCACCAAGTTTGAGAGCTGCTTTTGTAGCACGTACACTGTTGCAACCATGAGCAATATTCGCAAAAGGACCACCGTGCATAATAGCAGGATTATTTTCTAGGGTCTGAACTAGGTTGGGTTTAATAGCGTCTTTAAGAAGCACGGTCATAGAACCGTTAGCTTTTATATCACGGCAATAAACAGGCTCTCCGCTGTAGGTATAAGCAACAAGTATGTTTCCAAGACGTTGTTTAAGATCAAATATATCCGAAGCAAGGCAAAGTATAGCCATAACTTCTGAAGCAACTGTAATAATGAAATGATCCTCACGAGGAACTCCGTTTACTGCTCCTCCGAGACCGCACACAATATTTCTGAGCGCTCTGTCATTCATATCGAGACATCTTTTTACTAAAATTTTTCTTGGATCGATTCCAAGTTCGTTACCTTGCTGTATATGATTATCAAGCACAGCGCACATAAGATTGTTTGCACTAGTAATTGCGTGCATATCACCTGTAAAATGCAGGTTAATATCTTCCATTGGCACAACCTGGCTGTATCCGCCGCCTGCGGCACCTCCTTTAATGCCAAAAACCGGACCAAGAGAAGGCTCACGAAGAGCGATGACAGCATTTTTGCCAATTTTACGCATACCGTCTCCGAGACCGATTGTAACCGTCGTTTTTCCCTCTCCTGCCGGAGTGGGATTTACGGCAGTAACCAAAATGAGCTTTCCATCCTCATTATTTTCTATTCTTTCTAAAAGTGAATCTGAGAGTTTTGCCTTATAGCTTCCGTACTGCTCAATTTCGTCTTCACGGATACCCGCTTTCTGAGCAACTTCCGTAATTTTTTTCATTTCTGCACTGCGTGCAATTTCTATATCGGACAACATAAAAACACTCCCAAAATCAAATTCTTTTTCCTTTGCGAATTTATTATATCATAAAAATAAATTATTTCAACAGTTATTAAA
>URIN01000221.1 GCA_900547915.1 uncultured Clostridium sp.
GATATTTGCTGTGCGTTCCTCCGCATTTCTGATTGCCGCCATCCCGTTTATCATATAGATATCATGATCGTTGCACTGAGCGCAGTCCACCTCTGAAACACCATTAATCATATGAATTTGTGCGTCATTTTCCGCGAATATTTCAGTTGCAACATTTTTGCGCGGTATGGAGCCGTATGCACCCATAATCTCCTCATCCGGCTCTTTGGGCAAAATAACGACAGCAGAATTTAGCGTTCTGACATTTTTCAATCCGTCTGCAGAATAACTGCGAAGATCAAGAACGGGTATATTAAGCATATTTTTTGTTAATGCATCATGACTATCTTTGCTTTTTCTTTTGAACAATGACATATTATCTTTCCTTTCATGAAAATTCTGAGAGCTCTCACATATTAAGACGGTGGAATTGACATTTGTGTCTGCAAAAATTCACAAATTCAAAGAAGACAGTTTTTCAGCATAATATCAGCGGCACTGAGCAGATTATCACACTTTGCAAAAAGGAGTGTATCAGTTTCTCCGCCGTGCCACAAATCAGGTATCATAATTACTTTCATGCCTGCGGAATATGCAGACATTATGCCGTTTTTTGAATCTTCCACGGCAAAACATTCGGATGGTGCAACGCCAAGTTCCCGTGCCGCCGTAATGTATATATCGGGCTCAGGCTTTGACTTTTTAACCATATCACCGCATATTACGCAGTCAAACATATTCGCTATATCGGCGTCATTAAGATTTCTGTATACCCCTTGCCTGCTTGTTGACGATGCAATAGCAATTTTATATCCGCGGTTTTTAAGGGATTTCAGAGCATCGTGAAGGCCGGGCTTCTGCGGCACACCGTTGGCGGCGAAATACGCCGAGGTATACTCACGGCACAGTGTGCGGAATTTTTCAGTGTCAAAATCAGCGCCGTAATGCTCCTTCAATATACCGTCAACCGCCGCTTCATTCATACCGAGAGTTTTTTGGGCAAGTTCAGACGGAGGGGATACATTCATTTTTTTACTTACGGCATCCCATGCGGAAAAGCATACGCTTTCCGTATCAAACAAAACGCCGTCCATATCAAACACAACTGCTTTCATAAAAACACTTCCTAAGCTTATTATAACCTACGAGCGCAAATACAGCAACCGCATAAAATAAAAGGCGCAAGGCATTCGATTAATTCATTCTGCGCCGCAATAAATTTTTCTCCGCATATAAATAAAGCCCCGCTTTACAGCGGGGCTTTTCTCTGTCTTATGCGGGTCTTTCCGCAAAGTTACCTGTATAAAGCTGATAGTATTTGCCTTTCTGAGCAATAAGATCATCGTGGCTGCCGCGTTCAATGATTCTGCCATGCTCAAGTACCATAATACAGTCAGCGTTTTTAACTGTTGAAAGACGGTGAGCGATAACGAAAGTAGTTCTGCCTTTCATAAGCGCGTCCATACCTTTCTGAACAAGTTCTTCCGTTCTTGTATCGATTGAAGATGTTGCCTCGTCAAGTATAAGTACGGGCGGATCCGCAACAGCAGCTCTTGCGATTGCAAGCAGCTGGCACTGGCCCTGTGAAAGGTTTCCTCCGTCTCCGTCTATCATTGTGTCATATCCGTCAGGCAGACGCGTTATAAAGCCGTGTGCGTTTGCAAGCTTAGCAGCTGCAATACACTCTTCATCAGTTGCATCTATCTTACCGTAACGAATATTATCCATAATAGTGCCGGTAAACAAGTGAGTATCCTGAAGAACTATGCCAAGGGTTCTGCGAAGATCGGGCTTCTTTATCTTGGTAATGTTAATTCCGTCATACCTGATCTTACCGTCCTGAATATCATAGAAACGGTTGATAAGGTTTGTAATAGTGGTCTTGCCTGCACCAGTTGAACCGACAAAAGCTATCTTCTGTCCGGGTTCAGCATAAAGCCTGATGTCGTGCAAAACCATTTTATCATCTGTATAACCGAAATCTACGCCGTCAAGCACAATTGCGCCCTCGAGTTTTTTATATGTTACCGTGCCGTCTGCCTGGTGAGGATGTTTCCAAGCCCAAACGCCTGTTCTCTTGTCAGATTCCGTAAGAGAGCCGTCCTCATTTTCAACGGCATTTACCATTTCAACATATCCGTGATCTTCTTCCGGCTTCTCATCAAACAGAGCAAACACACGCTTTGTGCCTGCAACAGCCATGATGATTGAGTTCATCTGCTGGCTTATCTGAGCTATAGGCTGGTTGAAGCTCTTGTTAAGACCCATAAATGCAACAACCGTGCCCACAGTAGCACCGGCAATTCCGGTTTTTCCGCCTACGCCGAGCGCCAGAACAGCGCCTACAGCAGCGCAAAGGACATAACTAAGGTTGCCGATATTTACATTAACCGGCATCATCATGTTGGCATATTTGTTTGCCTTATATGAGCTGAAACGAAGTTCTTCATTTATCTTATCAAAATCCTGCTTTGCCTTTTCCTCGTGGCAGAACACCTTAACTACTTTCTGACCGTCAAGCATTTCCTCGATGAAACCGTCTACCGCGCCGAGCGCTCTCTGCTGTTTATCAAAGTACTTGCCTGAACGTGAAGTGAACTTTCTTGTAACAACTATCATAACGATTGCCATTACCACTGTAATTGCCGCAAGCACAACATTCATACTTACCATTGCCACGAATGCGAATATAAGGGTGATAAGTGAATTAAAGATCTGAGGAATGCTTTGGCTGATAAGCTGACGCATTGTATCAATATCATTTGTATAAACGCTCATTATATCGCCGTGAGCATGTGTGTCAAAATATTTAATGGGCAGTTTTTCCATATTTCGGAACAGGTCTGTACGCAGCTTTTTCATTGTTCCTTGGCTAACGTTTACCATTATTCTTGAATATGCGAAAGATGCAATTATACCCACAATATAGATTGCCGCAACCTTAACAAGCGCCTGTGCCAGGCCGCTGAAATCATTTGAACCCGAAACTATCATAGGCTCAATATAATCATCAACAAGCGACTGAATAAATACCATTCCCTGCATCTGCGCATAAGCGGAAACTATAATGCAGACAACAACGAAAAACCACGCCAACTTATTTGATGAAACCATATATTTCAGAAGGCGCGAAAAAGATTTTGCGCCGTTTCTGAGATTACTTCTGTTATCGTCTTTCATATTGCGCCCTCCTTCCTTACTGCTGGTCAAAATCTCCGCCGCCCTGCTGGGATTCGAAGATTTCGCTGTATATTTCATTGTTTTTCAAAAGATTTTCGTGTGTATCAAATCCGTTTACTCTGCCCTCGTCAAGAACTATTATTCTGTCTGCATCCTTAACGCTGGATATACGCTGAGCAATTATAATCTTTGTAGTATCAGGT
>URIN01000222.1 GCA_900547915.1 uncultured Clostridium sp.
CAGATGGGTATAAGAGACAGGGCTTTCAATCGTAAAAACAGGCGAGGCACGCAGCAAGATACGTTCGTGGTTCAAAAAAGAAAAGCGTGAGGAAAATATCGAAGAGGGCAAAGCTGCCGTTAAACGTGAGCTTCGCCGCAACTTTATAGGCCTCAGCGGTACTAAGTACGATGAATTTATAAAGCGTATTTCTGAAAAACAGCATTTTGAACAGGTAGACGAGTTCTATGCCGCAGTAGGTTACGGCGGTATCCAGATAAACCGCCTTATGCCGGGTATCAAGGATGAGTATAATAAGAATTGGAAAGAGAAAGAACCCGAAAAGCCGCACGGCTCAAATGTTGTTGACAGACCTCGTAAAACAAGTTCGTCAAACGGCGTCATCGTTGACGGTATTGATAACTGCCTTATCAAAATGGCACGTTGCTGCAACCCGCTTCCGGGTGAGGAGATTGTGGGCTTTATCACAAGAGGTCACGGCCTTTCCATTCACAGAAGAAACTGCGTAAATGTGCCGCAGGATCTTGAGCACTGCGCTGAACCCGAAAGGTGGATACATGCCCACTGGGATGAAAGTGTTAAGATTGAAACACAGTCAACGCTTGATGTTTATGCTATCGACAGGGATGGTATCGTTCTTGATATAACAAGTACGCTTATGAATATGCACGTTAAGATTCATTCCATTAACGCACGTCCTATAAATGACGGCAATTGTCTTACTACTCTCACAATGGCTGTAAGCAGCAAAGAGCATCTTGATAATATAGTAAAGATAATAAGAAAGATAGACGGCGTTTATCATATTGAAAGAACTAATGTTTAAAAGGCGGTGATAAGCTGTGAAAGCAGTAATACAGCGTGTTACTCACGCAAGCGTAAAAGTAAACGGCGAAACAGTCGGCAGCTGCGGGCAGGGGTTTCTTATCCTGCTCGGAGTTATGGCGGGCGATGATGAAAAAGAGGCAGATAAGCTTGTAAACAAAACAGTAAATCTGCGTATTTTTGAGGACGAAAACGGCAAAATGAATTTGTCATCTCTTGATATAGGCGGCGAAATGCTTGTCGTTTCACAATTTACTTTGTGTGCGGACTGCACTCACGGCAGACGCCCAAGTTTTACTCCGTCCGCACCTCCAGATGAGGCAAACAGGCTTTATGAGTATTTTGTGCGCCGATTAGAAGAAAACGGCATTTCTCACGTTGAAACAGGTGTTTTCGGAGCAGATATGAAAGTTGAGCTTCTCAATGACGGCCCTGTTACAATAATACTTGACAGCAGTGAACTGAAATAAGCGGCGATGTTTTAAATAACCGAAAGGAAATTTTTATGACAGAAATAAAATCAGTAACTCTGGGCGATATTTTTAATAACTGTTACCTTATCACGGATAAGGCAAGCGGTCTCAGCGCCCTTGTGGATTGCACGGAAGCTTCAGATAAAATGCGCCGTTTTATAGGCGATGCGAAGCTTGAATATATACTTCTCACACACGGCCATTTTGACCATATCGGAGGCGTTCCCGAAATAAGAAGAGACTATGGCGCCAAAGTCGTTATCAGTGAGGAAGATTCACCAATGCTTTCTTCAGGTAAAGCAAGCCTTTCTGCTTTTATGGGTATTCAGCAGGAAAACTGTGAGCCGGATATAACTGTTTGCGAAGGTTCTGAAATAATGCTCGGTGAAACTAAAATAAAAGTTCTTGCAACACCCGGTCATACAAAAGGCGGGGTTTGCTATTTGCTTGATGACTGCATTTTTACAGGTGATACACTCTTCTTCTGCTCCTGCGGAAGAACCGATTTTCCCGGCGGTTCGGCAACAGAGATAATGAAGAGCTTAAAACGTCTTTCAACTCTTGACGGCTCTCTCAAAGTTTATCCGGGACACGACAGAATTTCAACAATGGCTTTTGAAAAAGCAAATAACCCTTATATGAGATAAAATATGATTTTAGTAAACGAAAACCACAATTATTCTTATGATACAGAAAATCTGGCGGAAATATTTTTCCCCTATGAAAAAATAAAAATGATGACTAATATGCCGCAGGATACTGACAGCGGCATAATCGTTTATACCGGCATTTCAGATGGAGAGATAACCGTCTGCGCCATTATCAACGGCGAAAAAACGACCGGAACTGTAAAACCTGAAGAGGGAGAGAACGAAAAAAACGCTCTGTCCCTCCTTTTTTACCGTGTCCTATCAAAGGCAACGGGCGATACATATCCGTGGGGAATTTTATATGGCGTTCGTCCCGCAAGGTTTTATCATTCGCTTGCGGATAAGTTTTCAGATGATTACGCAAAAAAAGTTCTCAAAGATAAATTCCTTGTCAGCGATAGTAAAATATCACTTGTTTCAGCCGTTGCTCACAGTGAAAACAAAATAATTCCGCTTTCCGGTAAAAACAGTTTTTCGCTTTATGTATCCATTCCGTTCTGCCCAACAAGATGCTCCTACTGCTCGTTCGTTTCACATAGTATTGAACGTGCGGCTTCACTGCTTGATGACTATGTTGAACTGCTTGAAAAAGAACTTGAGGAAACGGGACGTTATGTTAAAGAACTTGGTCTGAAACTTGAAACAGTCTATTTCGGCGGCGGCACGCCCACAACGCTTTCGGCCTCTCAGCTGAGCCGTGTACTCGGTGCTGTTGAAAGAAATTTCGACCTTTCAACCCTGCGTGAATATACAGTTGAGGCTGGCAGACCAGATACGGTAACACAGAAAAAGCTTGATACACTCAAATCGGCAGGCGTTGGCAGAATAAGCATAAATCCGCAGACTTTCAATGATGAGGTGCTGAATGTTATAGGCAGACGGCATACAAGCGCTCAGACGCTACAGGCGTATGACACAGCTGTAAAATGCGGATTTAAAAATATTAATATGGATTTTATTGCAGGTCTTCCAAAAGATACATTAGATTCGTTTAGAAACAGCATAGAAACCGCCCTGAACCTTGCGCCTTCAAATATCACTGTCCATACATTGTGCCTTAAAACAGGCGCATTTATGACTTCTCACGGTATGCCTGATAAAGCTCTTGCGGCAGATATGGTTGAATTCAGCCGTAATGCTCTTTCTGATGCAGGATATAAGCCGTATTATATGTACAGACAGGGCAAATCAGTGGGCAATCTTGAAAATACAGGCTGGTGCACAGATAGTAACGACTGCCTTTATAATGTGTTTATGATGGATGAAACGCATACCGTGCTTGCGGCGGGGGCTGGAGCGGTTACACGCCTTAAAAATCCGCTAAACGGAAAAATTGAGCGAATTTATAACTATAAATACCCATATGAATATCTGTCTCTTATACACATCTCCGAGCCCACGAGA
>URIN01000223.1 GCA_900547915.1 uncultured Clostridium sp.
TATTAAATGAGCGAATACGGTGCAAAATTTGTTAAAGAAGGGCTCACCTTTGATGATGTTCTTCTTATTCCCGCGGAAAGCGATGTGCTTCCGAATGAAGTGGATCTGTCAACTAATCTGACAAAGTCCATCAAACTTAATATCCCTCTTATGACATCCGCTATGGATACCGTAACGGAATCCACAATGGCGATTGCTATTGCGCGCGAGGGCGGCATCGGCGTAATTCATAAAAACATGACCATTGAGGAGCAGGCTACAGAAGTAGATAAGGTTAAGAGGTCTGAAAACGGCGTTATTACCGATCCGTTTTATCTTCATCCTGAAAGTACTGCTCAGGATGCTGAAAACCTTATGCGCAAATATAAGATAAGCGGCGTTCCGATCTGTGAGGATGACGGCACTCTCGTAGGTATCCTTACAAACCGTGATATGCGCTTTATGACTGATTTCTCTGTCAGAATTGCAGATGTAATGACTCCCAAGGAGAAGCTTGTTACCGCAATGAGCGGCACAACTCTTGATGAGGCTAAGAAGATTCTTATGGCATCCAAGGTTGAAAAACTTCCTCTTGTTGACAAGAACGGCAAACTCACAGGTCTTGTTACTATAAAAGATATTGAAAAAAGTCTTAAATATCCTAACACCGCACGTGATTCTCAGGACAGATTGCTTTGCGCTGCGGCTATTGGTATCACAAATGATATGCTTGTGCGTGCAAAGGCACTTGTTGACGCTCATGTTGATGCACTTGTTCTTGATTCGGCACACGGTCATTCAAAAAATATCATGAAAGCAGTTGAGACCGTTAAAAACGCATTCCCAGAGATTTCTCTTATTGCCGGTAATGTTGCAACGGCAGAGGCAACTGAGGCTCTTATTAAAGCAGGTGCTGACTGTGTTAAAGTCGGCATCGGCCCAGGTTCTATCTGCACCACACGTGTTGTTGCAGGTATCGGTGTTCCTCAGATCACTGCTATCTATGACAGTGCTGAAACAGCTGATAAATACGGTATCCCGATCATCGCGGACGGCGGTATCAAATACAGCGGCGAGATTGTTAAGGCAATCGCAGCAGGCGGCAGCGTAGTTATGGTAGGTTCGCTCGTTGCAGGTTGTGAAGAAGCTCCCGGCGAAACAGAAATCTATCAGGGCCGTCAGTTCAAGGTATACCGTGGCATGGGCTCTCTCGGCGCTATGAGCAAGGGCTCGGCAGACAGGTATTTCCAGACAGGTACAAAGAAGTTTGTTCCCGAAGGCGTAGAAGGCAGAGTTCCTTACAAGGGAGCAGTCGGCGACACCGTATTCCAGATGATGGGCGGTCTCCGTTCAGGTATGGGTTATGTGGGTTGCCACAATATTCAGGAACTTCGTACCAAAGCTAAATTTATAAAGATTACAGGCGCCGGACTTGTTGAAAGCCACCCGCATGATGTTTATATCACAAAAGAGGCTCCTAACTATTCAGGCAGCAGACAGGATTGATTTTCAAGGGGCATTAAACGTTTTCGTTTAATGCCCTTTTCTGATTAGAGGTTTTTTGATGGCTGAGAAGATAACCAGATGGCAGAAATTTAAAAAGTTTCTAAAAAGAAATATGACACCCACCTGGGCAAAGCATTTCAGTTATCAGGTGATATCGTTTTTACTTTCAGTGTGTCTTGTTATCGGCGTTATGGTGTATGCCGTAAACAAAAGCTATGATGAAAGGACGTTGAATTTTGTGCAGGGATTTACTATAACAGCTCATACGGGCGCGTTTGACACTCCTGAAAATTCACTGGAATCAATACAGGCAGCAATAGACAATAATGTTGAGATAATCGAAATAGATGTGCGCCAGAGGCCTGATAAAACACTTGTTATCAGTCATGACATCATTGTTATGAATAATGAGGGCACTCCGCTCTCCGAAGTTTTTAAACTTCTTCAGGAGGATGACTGCCTCATTAATCTTGATATAAAGGAAACAAGAACGCTAAATGCACTTCACGATATGCTCATCGAATACAATCTGCTTGGCAGGTCTTTTTTAACAGGTATAGAGCAGATTAATGTAAATGCCGTAAAAGAATCTGCGTGCGCTGATATGGATTATTATTTGAACTATCAGCCGTCCCGTATAAAGATATTTACTGAGGATTATAAGGTTAAAATAATAGATCTGTTAGAGGAGACCGGCGCAGTAGGAATAAACTGCAATTATAAATATGCCTGTGCTACCCTTTCAAACCTGCTCCACGAGCATGGTTATAAACTTTCTGTGTGGACGGTTAACACAAAATTTGATATGAAAAGGATGCTTGTTACAAAGCCAGATAATATTACGACTAAGGAATATGACACACTTATGTCTGTTATAGACAACTGGGGGAAATAAAATGACCAATGAGGAATATTTGAAGGCGATAGATCTGCGTTCGTCCAGACGCACATTTAAAAATCGCCCTCTTGATAGTGATACACAGCAGGTAATAAAGGATCTTGTTGATTACGTCAATAAAAAAGCAGGTCTTAATTTTGTATTCATGAGCGATGGCAGATTTGCTTTTAACCTGCACACAGGTATGACTAGTCTTATAGCTGTCTGCGGTCCTGATACTATCCCTGCAAGGGAAGCGTGTGGATATTATGGCGAGGTAATCGTTTTGCAGTGCGCATATCATGGTATAGGAACCTGCTGGGTAGGTACATATAATGAAAATAAGGTGCTTGAAAAGCTGGACCTCCCGAAAGGTGTAAGACTTTATTGCGTTATAGCTGTCGGCAATGTTTCGCAAAACAAAAGCCTTAAGGAAAAGCTTATATATAATACAACTCATAAAAAAAGCAAACCTTACCAGAAAATGTTTGAGGTGTGTGACAGAAAACTGCCTGACGATATTGTGTTTGCAATGCGGCTTGTTGAAAAGGCGCCGAGTTCGGTTAACCGCCGCCCTGTTAAATTCAGGTATGAAGACGGTAAGATTACTGCAAGTGTAAATGAGCCATATTCTGATAAAAGTATTGATTTTGGCATAGCGCAACTTCACTTTCAGCTTGGAATGAGCGCTAAAGGAATAAAGGGCGAATGGGCAAATGGTACTTTTGTGGAAGATACACAGAGAATACTTAAATTCCCAAACGTTGAAAATCATTCGGAAGATGATGCTAAGGCAGAAGAGGGGGAAAACAGCGATGAGTGAAACTGCTAAGAAAAAAATGAGCAAAAAGAAAAAAATATTGATAATAGTGCTTTGTGTTTTGCTTGCGCTTATTATCCTTGCTGTTGCCGGAGGACTTATTGCTCTTAACTGGTATTGTAAA